>NZ_JBIAMS010000026.1:0-124584 GCF_042874195.1 Streptomyces sp. NPDC004134
ATGTTCTTTCCGGCCACGTACCAGTTGGTCTCCACCCAACTCGTCGAGGACGCCATCGTCTTCGTCAAGGGACGGCTCGACAAGCGCGAGGACGTGCCGCGGCTGGTCGCCATGGAACTCGCCGTCCCCGACCTCAGCACCGCGGGTGAACGCGCCCCCGTCCGCCTCGACATCACCGAGGCCCAGGTCACGCCGGAGTCCGTGGGCCGCCTCAAGGCCGTGCTCCAGGCCCACCCGGGCCCGTCCGACGTGCACCTGCGGGTGCGCGGCCGGTCCCGTACGACGGTCTACCGCCTCGGCCACCGCATCGCGCCGCGCCCGGAGTTCTGGGCGGATCTGAAGGCGGCGGTCGCCGTCATCCGGGAGCCCGGGGCCTAGCGGGGGCCGCCGCGGTCAGGCGGGCGGAGCCGTCGCCTCCGCGCCGGTATACGCGACGTCGTGCTCCCAGCGCGACCGCGGCTGGGTGTGCAGCCGCCAGTAGTGCTCCGCGATCAGGTCCGGGTCGAAGTCCGTGCCGGGCGCCACCGCACCGTCGACCGTCACCGTCGCGACGTGCACGCCGCCCGGCCCGTACTCCAGGTCGAGCAGCCGCGCCAGCGTGCGCACCCCGGACTTGCCCAGCGAGAGGCTGACGTACGGCGCCTTGGGCTCGGGCATGCCGCCGGTGAGCAGGAACGAGCCGCCGCCGCGCCGGACCATCGCCGGCGCCAGGTGCGCGGCCGCGGTCAGCGCGCCGCCGACGTTGACGGCCCAGGCGTCGAGCAGGGCGCTCTGGGACAGCTCGCCGAGTGCTTCGGCGCGGACGAGGGCCGCGTTGTAGACGACTGCGCCGGGCACCCCGAACCTGGCGGTCGCGGTGTCGAGCGCGGAGCGCAGCGCCGCCTCGTCGGTGACGTCGGCGGCCAGCGGCAGCACCCCGGACCCCGGCGCGACGCCCGCACCCGCCGCGGCGACCGCCGCGGCGATCGGCGCGAGCGTGCGTTCCGAACGCGCCACCAGCGCCACGGGCAGGCCCTCCCGGGCGAAGCGGCGGGCGACCGCCGCGCCGATCCCGGGCCCGGCGCCGATGACCACTGCTCCTGCCATGACCTCTCCTCGCTCTCCCCGCGGATGATCCGCGGCTCCGGCGACGTTAGAGCGTGCCACCGATCCGCATCCCGTCCCCGTCCTCTCCCTTGACCTTCACACCGGTCCCCGGCGACCTGCCCCGGGCGCTGCCCGCGTCAGCGCGGCGTCGGGCGGCCGCTGGCGGCCTCGTACCAGGCCAGCGAGCCGCTGATGCGGGTGGCCAGGGCCGTCTCGCGGCGGCGGGTGGCGCCGTCGAGAGCCTCGCGCAGGTTGGCGATCTCCGCGTCCAGCCGGCCGATCCACCGCTGCCGCGCGTGGCCCGCACGCTCCGCCTCGGCGCACTCCGCGAGCCGGACGTAGTAGTCGTCGCGGCGCCGCAGCACCTCCGCCGTCTCGCCGGCTTCCTCCAGCCGCTCCCAGGCGTACGCGGCGACCGTCTCCAGCAGCCGGAAGCGCTCGCCGTCCCGGGAGACCAGCGACCGGTCGACCAGCCGCGCCAGCAGCCCCGGCACCTCCTCGGCCGTCAGCCCCGCGGGCGGTGCCTGCTCGCCGCCGGCCTCGATGGACACCCCGCCGTCCGGGCCCGCGCCGGTGTCCGCGCAGACGTAGATCGCCCCGCTCAGCGTGCAGCCCGCGCCGTGCACCGAAAGACGCCGCAGCGCCGCGCGCTCCCGGTCGTCCAGCAGCCGCCAGCTCCACTCCAGGGCCGCCCGCAGCGTCCGCTGCCGCTCCGGCAGGCCGCGCGGGCCGTCGTCCAGGAGCCGGAAGCGGTCGTCGAGCCCGGCGGCCAGGCCACGTACGCCCAGACCGCGGACGCGGGAGGCGGCCAGCTCCAGCGCCAGCGGGATGCCGTCGAGTCGGCGGCACACCTCGGCGACCTCCTCCGTGTTCCCGGCGCCGAGCGCGAAGCCCGGCGCGGATGCCGCGGCGCGGTCGGCGAAGAGCCGTACCGCGTCCGCCTCGGCCAGCGGCGCCACCGCCCGCACCACCTCGCCCGCGACACCCAGCGGCTCCCGGCCGGTGGCCAGCACGCGCAGCCCGGGCGCCGCGCGCAGCAGCCGGTCGGCGAGCTTGGCGGCCTGCTCGACGACGTGCTCCGCGTTGTCGAGCAGCAGCACCGCGGGGGCGTCGCCCAGCGCCGCGGCGACGCGGTCCTCGTCGGGCACGCCGAACGCCGTCGCCACCACGTCGGCGACGCTCCCGCCGCCGGCGCCCGCCAGTTCGGCGACATAGCCCGGCTCGGGGCGGCCGGCCAGCACGGCCAGCGCCAGCCGCGTCTTGCCCACGCCGCCCGGTCCGGTGAGCGTCACCAGCCGCTCCCCGCCGAGCAGCGGCCCGAGTTCCGCCAGCTCCGCCGCCCGGCCGACCAGCGGCGTCAGCGGCGCCGGCGGCCGCGGCGGGCGCAGCCGGGGCGCCGCGGGCGGCGCGGCAGCCAGCGCCTCGTCGCCCGCCAGGATCCGCTGCTGCAACCCGGCCAGCTCCGGCCCCGGGTCGAGCCCCGCCTCCTCGCGCAGCCGCACCCGCAGCCCGCGGTAGGCGGCCAACGCCTCGCTCTGCCGGCCGGAGCCGTACAGCGCCCGCATCAGCAGCCCGGTCAGCCGCTCGCGCACCGGGTGGGCGCCCACCAGGTCCGTCAACTCGGCCACCAGCGGCCCGTGTTCGCCCAGCGCCAGCCGGGCCTGCGCCAGCTCCTCCAGCGCGGTCAGCCGCTGCTCCTCCAGCCGCGCGGCGGTGGCGCGGGCGAAGGGCGCGTCCTCGTACGGGCTGAAGGCCGGCCCGCGCCACAGCGCCAGCGCCTCGGTGAGCAGGTCGGCGGCGCCCGCGGGACCCGGCGCCGTACGGGCCCGCCGGA
Source organism: Streptomyces sp. NPDC004134 (assembly GCF_042874195.1). Taxonomy (NCBI): domain Bacteria; kingdom Bacillati; phylum Actinomycetota; class Actinomycetes; order Kitasatosporales; family Streptomycetaceae; genus Streptomyces; species Streptomyces sp. NPDC004134. Next base: position 2,921 of record NZ_JBIAMS010000026.1, read on the forward strand.
CCAGCTCCGCGAAGTCCCCGGCGTCGGTGGCGGCGTCCAGCACGTACCCCGAGGCGCCCGAGGCGACCAGTTCCCGCCCGCCCGGCTCGGCGTCGCCCAGCGCCCGGCGCAACTGGGAGACCTTCGCCCTGAGCGCACCCGTCGGCTTGCCCGGCGGATGGGCGTCCCACAGGTCGTCGACCAGCCGCCACGGCGGCACCGGCCGCCCCTCGCGGGCGAGCAGCGCGGCCAGCAGCACGCGTACCTTCAGCTCCGGGACCCGCACCGGCCGTCCGTCGTCGGTCCAGACCCGCACGGGACCGAGCACTCCGAAGCGCATGACACCACCATAAGCAAACCCGAACACCGCGCGGCGACCGTGAACCCATGACCACGACCACCGCCACGAAGGCCGGGCCCCGGGCATGGCTCGGCCTGAGCGTCCTCGCCCTGCCCATGCTGCTCGCCTCGGTCGACAACAGCGTGCTCTACCTCGCGCTGCCGCATCTGACCGCGGATCTGGAGCCGTCCCCCACCCAAGTCCTGTGGATCATGGACGTCTACGGGTTCATGATGGCCGGCTTCCTCATCACCATGGGCACCCTCGGCGACCGGATCGGCCGCCGCCGGCTGCTGACCATCGGCGCGGCCGCCTTCGGCGCCGCCTCGGTGCTCGCCGCGTACGCCGTGAGCGCCGAGATGCTGATCGCGGCCCGCATCCTGCTGGGCATCGCGGCCTCCTCGATCGCCCCCTCCGCCCTGGCCCTGGTCGGCACCATGTTCACCGACGCCCGCCAGCGCGCCCTGGCCATCGGCGTGTTCACCGCCTGCTTCATGGGCGGCGCGGCGCTCGGCCCGGTCGTCGGCGGGGTGATGCTGGAGAACTTCTGGTGGGGCTCGGTCTTCCTGCTCGGCCTGCCGGTGGCGCTGCTGCTGGTGCTCACGGCCGGGCCGCTGCTGCCGGAGTCGGGCGGCACGGGCGGCGGGCGACTCGACCCGGCGAGCGTCGGGCTGTCGCTGCTGGCGGTCATCCCGCTGGTGTACGGGCTGAAGGAGCTGGCCGACGAGCCTGACGCGCGGGCGGCCCTGGCCGTCGCCGCCGGGCTGGCCTTCGGCTTCGCCTTCGCCCGCCGCCAGCTCCGGCTGGCCGAACCACTGCTCGACCTGCGGCTGTTCCGCAACCGGTCGTTCTCCGCGGCGCTGGTGGTGCTGCTGTTCACCATGCTCGTGCAGGGCGGCAGTTACTTCTTCTTCAGCCAGCACCTCCAGATGATCGAGGGCCTCTCGCCGCTGAAGGCCGGGTTCTGGATGGCGCCGCCGGCGCTGGCGCTGGTGGCCGGCTCGCTGCTGGCACCGGTGGTGGCGCGGACGGTGCGGCCGGCGGTCGTGGTCGGCGCGGGCCTGGCGGTCTCCGCGGCCGGGTTCCTGTACGTGGCCGTCAGCGACGACCTCGTCCCGCTGGTGATCGGGTTCACGCTGGGCTTCCTCGGCGCCGCGCCGGTCGGGGCGCTGGGGCTGAACCTCATCGTGGGCAGCGCGCCGCCGGAGAAGGCCGGCTCCGTCTCGGCCACCGCGGAGAGCAGCGGCGAGATGGGCATCTCGCTGGGCATCGCCGTCTTCGGCAGCCTCGGCGCCGCCGTCTACGCCTCCGGGTTCGACCTCCCCGCCGGGGCGCCGGAGCGGGCGGGGGAGTCCCTGGCCGACGCCGACGCGGCGGCCGCCGGGCTGCCGGAGCGCCTCCGCGGCGAGCTGCTCGACGCCGCCCACGCGGCCTTTGGTTCCGGGATGACCGCCGTCGCCGTGGCCGCCGCCGCGGTCTGCGCGGGCCTCGCGGTGCTGGCGGCCGTGCTGCTGCGGCACCTGCGCCCGATCGGTGAGGAGGACGCCGGCGGCTGAGCCGTACGGCGGCGGGTCAGGGCTGCGTCGCCGCCCGCTCGGCGGCGCTGCGCAGCACGCAGAACTCGTTCCCCTCGGGGTCGGCGAGGACGGCCCAGCCGGTGCCGTCCGGGTTGCGGTGGTCGGCGACGAACGACGCGCCGAGGCCCAGCAGCCGCTCGACCTCCTCCTCGCGCCCGGTCTCCGGGCGCAGGCACAGATGGATCCGGTTCTTGCCGGTCTTCCGCTCCGGCACCTGGTTGAAGTGCAGCACCGGCCCCTCCGGCAGGAGCACCTGTGTCTCCGGCGAGCCCGGTCCGTCCTCCGGATGGACCGGGCTGCCGGTCACCTTGCTCCAGAAGAGCGACAGCCCGTAGGCGTCGGCGCAGTCGATCGCGATGTTCAGCACCACCGAGGTCATGGACGCACCCTGCCTCAGCGCCCCGCACGCCGCCACCGGATTACGCCCCGGCGGCCCGCCGCCGTCAGGCGGACTCGGCCGCGGCCAGCAACTGGTCCTCGGTGGTGCCGCGGCGCCAGTAGCCGGAGAACGTCACCGCCCGGCGGTCGAAGCCCCGTTCGCGCACCAGATGGCGCCGCACCGCCCTGACCGTCGCCGACTCTCCCGCGACCCAGGCGTACGGCGCGCCCCCGGGCAGCTCCGCGGCCCGCAGGGCCTCCGTCACCGGCGCTGCCTCGCCGCGTACGAGCCAGGTGACCTCCGCGTCCGCCGCGGTCGCAGGCGCCAGCCGGTCGCCGGCGTCGGCCACCTCGATCCAGGCGCGTACGGGCAGGTCCGCGGGCAGCGCCGCGAAGATGCCCGCGACGGCGGGCAGCGCGGTCTCGTCGGCGGTGACCAGCAGCCAGTCGGTGCCGGCCGGCGGGCGGAAGTCGTACGCCACGTTCTCCGCGACGATCGGGGCCAGCACGCTGAGCCGGTCGCCGGGGGCGGCGCGCAGCGCCCAGCGGGAGCCGGGGCCGGTCTCGCCGTGCACGGCGAAGTCGACCACGAGCCGGTCGGGGGCGCGGGTGAGGCTGCGTGTCGTGTACGTGCGCATGATGCCGCGCACCGCGGGGTCGAGCGCCTGCCAGGCCGGGTACCAGTTGGTGCCGTCGTCGTCCGGCATCACCGGCGCGTCCTGGCCGGGGTGCGGGAAGAACAGCTTGATGCGCTGGTCGCGGCCCGCGGACTCCATCGCGGCCAGCGCGGGACCCGCGAACGCGACCCGGATCATGGTGGGCGACAGGCGCTCGACGCCGGCCACCACGATGTCGAAGAAGCGGAACGGGGCGACGGTCGCGGTGCTCACCGGACCACCTGCTTCGCGTCGCGCAGGGCGGCGGCCAGCTCTTCGATGAGCGGCGCGTGGCCAGCGTAGCTGTGGTGCGCTTCGCTCTGCCACGGGATCACCTGCCCGGCGGCGACCGCGGGCAGCCGGCGCCAGGTCGGCTTGGACTCCGTGAGCTGGTCCGGCTGGAGGTTGCCGGTGCGCCGGTCGACCATGACGACGTCGGCGCGGTACCTGTCGACGGTCTCCCAGCTCGACTCCTCCCAGAAGCCGCGCTCGCCGGGGTTGCCGAGGGTGACGAACTCGACGCCGAGCTGCTGGTAGTAGCGCAGGTCGCCGAAGTCCCGGGCGACGGCGGCGTAGAGCATCTCGGCGCTGGCGGAGACGGCGAGGACCTTCAGGCCGCGGCGGTCCTCCGCGGTCCTGGCCAGCGTCTGCGACGCCTGCTCGAAGCGGGACTTGGCGCGCACGACCTTCTCGGCCTCCAGGTCGGCGCCGAGTGCGGCGGCCAGCTCCGCGTAGCGCTCGATGGCGGACTTGAGGGAGGTGCCGGAGGTGCGGATGCCGACGGCGGGGGCGAGGGAGGTGATCTCCTCGGTGCTCTCCTCCGGCACGTACCAGAGCACCGGCGGCTCCTGCATGTTGGTGACCAGCAGCTCCGGCCGCAGCGCGGCGTACCTCTCGACGCTGAACTGGCCGTAGGCGTTGCCGAGGACGGTCAGGTCGCCCACGTCGAGGTCGCCGGCCTGGAGGTCGCGCTCGCCGTCTGGCGTGGTGGTGGGGCCGAAGACGCCGGTGCACTCGATGCCGAAGTCGTGGAGCGCGGCGGCCGACGCGACGTAGCCGACGATGCGCTCGGGGGTGCGGCCGGCCTCCGCGACCTCGCCGCGGTCGTCCTCGAAGCGCCAAGTGCCGTCCCCGCCACCGGAGTCCGGTCCGCCGGAGCCGGAGTCGCCGCCGCAGGCGGCGAGTACGGCGCCGAGGCCGAGCGCGCCGCCGGCGGCGAGCAGGCCGCGGCGGGTGGGGTGGGCGACGTCGGGGCGTGGCCGGAAACGGCGGTCGCGTATCAGCATGAAGGTTAGGCTAACCTAACCGTCACGGGCCGGGGGAGCGGCCCGGCCCGTGACGGCCGCCCGGCCGCCGCTCCCGGCCGCTGCTCCCGGCGGACGCGGGCCGCCCGACTGCCCGGCGGAGAACGGCTGTTCAGCGGGGTGTCTCCGGCTCGCGCAGCGGCCCCAGGAGCAGCAGCCCCACCGCCGGCAGGGCGATCAGCGGGCTGAGCGCCGCGGTCAGCGACGTCGCGTCCGCGAGCACGCCGATGGCCGGGCTCGCCAGCCCGCCCGCGCTCACCGCGAGACCCAGCGTGACGCCGCCCGCGGTGCCGACGTGCCGGGGCAGGTAGTCCTGGCCGAGCGTGATGTGCAGCGAGAACGGCACGTACAGCCCGGCGGAGGTGAGGGCCACGAAGACGTAGACCGCGGGCCCCGGCACGAACACCACCCCGGCGACCGCGGGGCAGGACAGCGCGTACGACCACCGCACCACCGGCAGCCGCCCGAACCGCGAGGCCAGCCGCCCGCCCGCCACCGTCCCCACCGCGCCGCCCAGATAGAGCACGAACAGCGCCGCCGTGCCCGCCGCCGTACCGCCCGCCGTGCGCCCGGGCACGTACAGCGAGACGAACGCGCTCAGCCCCACGAACACCACGGAACGGCACACCACCGCCCCGGTCAGCCGCGCGAAGGAGGGCCAGTCGTCCCGGCCCCCGGGTATCCCCGACCGGCCCGCGCCTTCCGCCGCCTTCTCCGGCGCGTACGGCCGCAGCCCGCGCAGCGCCGCGGCGCACAGCGCCGCCCCGGCCAGCGCCGGCAGCACCAGCAGCGGCGAGGCCCGCAGCCCGCCGGCCGCGGCGACGGCGGCCACCAGCGGGGGAGCGGTGGCGAAGCCGAGGTTCCCGCCGAGGGAGAACCAGCCCATCGCCGTGTGGCTGCCCGCGCTCGCCCGCCGCGCCACCCGCGCGGCCTCCGGGTGGTACGCGGCCACCCCGACGCCCGACAGCGCGACCACCGCGAGCGTCACGGCGTACGAGCCGGAGACCCCGGCAAGCGCCACCCCGGCGCCGGCCGCCAGCGTGCTGACCGGCAGCAGCCACGGCAGCGGCCGCCGGTCGGTCAGTACCCCGAACAGCGGCTGCACGACCGACGACAGCAGCGAGGCCGCCAGCACCACGCCGGAGGCCGCGGCGTACGAGTACGCCCGCTCGGCGACGAAGAACGGCACCAGCGCCGCCACCGCCCCCTGGTACACGTCGACGCAGGCGTGGCCCACGGACAGGAGGGTCAGCGGCCGGAAGCGGGCGGCGCGGGACTCGGGCATCCCCCGATCGTCACCGAGTCGCCCCTGGCGAACTTCCGATAAAGTGCCAATCGATGCCGGATATCCGCCACACTCCCGAGGCGCCCACCCGGGCCACGACGCTGGCCGCGGGCGCGCGCATCGACGCGCACCGGCACGACGACCACCAACTCGTCTACGCCGGCGCCGGCGTGCTCGCCGTCACCACCGACGCGGGCACCTGGTTCGCGCCCGGCACCCGCGCGCTGTGGGTGCCCGCGGGCTGCGTCCACGCCCACCGCGCGTACGGCCGGCTCGACCTGCACCTCATCGGCGTGCCCGCCGGCACCGACCCCCTCGGGCTCAGCGCGCCCGGCGTCCTGGCCGTCAGCCCGCTGCTGCGCGAGCTGATCCTCGCCTGCACCCGCGCCCCGCACGACGAGACCGCCGAGCGGCAGCGGCTGCACACCGTCCTGCTCGACCAACTGCGCGCCGCCGCCGCGGCCGGCGCCGCGGGGCAGCCGGTGCCGCTGCCCGCGCCCGCGGACCCGCGGCTCGCCGCCGTCTGCGACGTGCTGTACGCCGACCCCGCCGACCAGCGCACGCTGGCCGTCCTCGGCCGCGCCGCGGGCGCGGGGGAGCGGACGCTCAGCCGACTCTTCCGCCGCGAGACGGGCATGACGTTCCCGCAGTGGCGCACGCAGGTGCGCCTCTACCACGCGCTGCGCCTGCTCGCCGACGACGTGCCGGTGACGACGGTCGCGCACCGCTGCGGCTGGTCCTCGGCGAGCGCCTTCATCGACGTCTACCGCCGCGCCTACGGCACCACCCCGGGCAGCCACCGCCGGAGTTGAGACAGCCGGCGTGCGGTCAGGGCCCGGACAGCTTCCCGATCTCGGCGACCACGTACTCCGTGTGCGGACGCACCGCCGCCCTCAGCTCCCCGCTCCAGCTCTCCTCCGCGTACCGGCTGCCGAGATACAGCTCCCGTGCGTGCTCCAGCACCGGCCGGTGCTCCGGCGGCAGCCGGTCCAGCGCCCACGCGGCGGCGGCGTCCTTGGGGCGGATCTCCCCGGTGGCCAGCGTGCTCCAGACGCGGGCGAGGGTGAGCAGCACGTTGCGGGTGTCGTCGTCCGCCTCGGCCAGCAGCTCCGGGATGCCGGCCGTCGCGGCCCGGGCCACGTCCTCGTGCGGCACGGGGTCCAGCAGCCGCGCGGGCGGCGGCCCCGCGAGCGCGTGGTCGCCGGCCAGGGTCATGGTGAGCACGATCGCCAGGTCCGGCATGGGCGCCGGCCGCGGCGGCCCGTCCGCCTCGAACTCCGCGCGCAGCCACTCCCCGTACAGGAAGTCGCCGGTCGGCGGGTAGCGCCACGGCCGGATGTCGGACTCCACGACCACGGTCAGCTCCACCGGGCGCAGCCCGCCGGTGAAGCCGGACACCCGCAGCAGCCCGTCGAGCAGCGCCCGCCGCTCGCCTTCTGTCAGCGAGCGGCGGGCGACGACGAGGACGTCCACGTCGCTGGCGGGGCGCAGCCCGCCGAGGACGGCGGAGCCGTGCAGGTAGGCGCCGGCGACCTGGGGGCCCAGCACGTCGTCGACCACGGTCATGACCCTGCGCATCTGATCGTGCATCGGACCAGTGTCGGTCATGGGCGGCCGGCGCCGCGCCTCAGGTGATTTCGATGCTGTCGAGCTCGGCGTAGTACGTGCCGCGGCCGAGGCGGACCGTGTTCCAGCCCGCGTCGAGACGCACCCGCCGGTCGGCCGTGGCCCACTTCTCCCAGCCGGTGAACGGGTAGTCCACGCTCCCGGCCGCCTTGCCGCCGACGGTGAGCGTGTGCGACGACGTCACCGGGGCGGAGCCGGCCAGGGAGCCGTTGGCGTAGCGGACGGAGAGGGTGCGGTGGCCGGCGGCGGCGGCGAAGACGGAGAACTCCACGTAGCTGTTCGCGTAGTCGATGTGCCCGACGGCACCGCCGTCGTGCGCGGCGGCGGAGTCGCGGATCCGCGCGTTGTTCACGACGGCGTTCTCCGCCTGGTACAGGACCTTGCTGCCTTCCACCACGGGACGGCCGTCCGCCCAGCCGATGCCGGTGGCGTACATCGCGCGCCGCGAACGGTCCGCGCTCCAGCCGTGGAAGAGGATCCGGTCGCGCCCGTCGGGGCCGGTGACGACGTCCTGGCCGCCGGGGCCGCGGACGGCGCCGCCGAAGGTGTCGGTGCTCAGCAGCGGGTCGGCCACCTTGGTGTACGGGCCGGTGAGGCGGTCGGCGACGGCGTAGCCCGTCTTGTAGCGGTTGCCGTCGTAGAACGAGGCGGAGTACAGCAGTACGTACCTGCCGCCGCGCCTGACGAGCGTCGGCGCCTCGATGACGTTGCCCTCCCAGGCGCGGTCCTGGCGGATGAGCGGCGTGGGCCTGCCCTTGACGACGGTGCCGTTCGCGTTCATGGGCTGGACGTACAGCCAGGTGTCCGTGGAGCAGCAGTTGCCGTCGTTCTTCCAGAGCATGTAGCGCCGGCCGCCTTCGGTGTAGCTGGAGGCGTCGATGGCGCCGCCCTGGTCTTCGGGGCAGACCAGCGGGCCGCGGCCGGCGGGCTCGAAGGGGCCCTCGGGGGTGGCGGCCAGGGCGACGCCGATGCACTGCTTGTCGCTGGCGCGGTCGCGCGCCGTGTAGTGCATCGTGAACCCGGCGCCGTTGTCGAAGACTTCGGGCGCCCAGACCAGACCCTGCTCCGGTACCGCCCAGTCGCCGAGGCGGGGCAGCACGTCGGCGCCGTCCGGCGACCAGGAGGCGAGGTCGGTGGAGGTGGCGTGCTGGATGTTCTTGCCGGCGCCGTTGGTGGCGTAGGCGTGGTACGTGCCGCCGGCCTTGACGACGTCGGGGTCGGGGAAGTTCACGTCGAGCACCGGCGGCCCGGGGGCGGCGGCGGGTGCGGGGCCGGGCCCGGCGGCCGGCTCGGCGGCGGCGGACGAGCCGGGGGCGGCGAAGGCGGCGAGGGCGGCGAGTACGGCCGCGGCGGCGGTGACGGATCTGAAGGGGCGCGGGGACACGGAAGCTCCTTCCGGGAGCGGACTCCGGGCGGCCGGCCGCGGGGGCCGGCCGCCCGGTGAGGCGAGCTGCGCGCGCTATTACATCGTTGTAATCGCCTGACACGGTAAGGAGCCGCACCTGAGGTGTCAACGACTCCCGCGGGGGCGGGTGCTGCCGGGGCGGCGGCCCGTCCGACGCCGCCGCCCGGGGCTACTGAATGGTTTCAATCACGCCCGCGGGCTCCCGCCGCGGTCACGGCTTCCCGGTGAACGTCCACGAGCCGTGCGGCACCCGGTACACCGCGAAGCCGGGCTCGGTCCGTACGAACTCCGCGCCCTCCGGCTCCCGTACGTCCGCGCGCGACCCGCTCGGCACGTGCACCTCCGCGGTCGACCCCACCGGAACCCGTACCGCCAGCCGCACCGTCGCGTCGATCCGCGACCACGACACGGCCGCGGGACCGCGCACCGTGTGCAGCTCCGTGCGCGCCCAGTCCACCCCGGTGCGGGCGTCCGGGCGCACGGCGAACGTGCGGTAGCCGGCGTCGCCCGGCCGCAGCCCGGCCACGTTCTCGTACAGCCACTGGACCACCGTGCCCTGGAAGTAGTGGTCCCGCGAGCGCGAGTCGAGCTGCCACATCTCCCACATGGTGTCGGCGCCGTTGTCGAACCAGTAGCCCCAGCTCGGGTACGTGCGCTGCGTCGCGATGGCGTGCGCGACGTCGGCGTGCCCCTCGGCGGTCAGCGCGCGCAGCAGCACGCTGGTGCCCAGCGCGCCGGTGTTGAGGTGGTTGCCGCGCTTCTCGATATCGGCGAGCAGCGACGCGGTGACGCTCGCCCGCGCCCCGGCCGGCACCAGGCCGAAGGCCAGCGGTATGCAGTTGTTCGTCTGCCGGTAGCCCGGGTCCTTCGCCGTGCGGTAGTGGCCCTCCGGCGCCAGGAACGCCGCGTTCAGCGCCTCCTTGAGGCCGTCGGCCGCGGCCAGGTAGCGGTCCCGGGTGCCGGACTCGCCCGCCAGGTCCGCCATCGCCGCGGTGTCGGTGAGCGCCCGGTGCAGATACGAGGTGGCGGTCAGCCGGGTGTCCTCGGGCGGGTTGCCGCCGTAGCCGGGCGGCAGGTAGTCGCCGAGCGCGGTGACCGCCAGGCCGTCCACCAGCCGGTCCAGCTCCCAGTCCAGGTAGCGCGTCAGCGCCGGCAGATGGTCGCGTACGACACGCTCGTCGCCGTACACGCGGTACATCTCCCGGATCAGGAACGGGTAGACCGTCGTCCACTCCGGCGAGGGGCCGAGGTCCCCGTAGCCCCAGCCGCCGCTGGGCACGATCACCGGCAACTGGCCGGCGGCGTTCTGGCTGTCGCGGATGTCGTCCAGCCACTTGCCGAGCATCCGGTGCATGCCCAGCGCGTACATCATCACGGGCGCGCCCACCTGCGCGTCGCCGGTCCAGCCGTTCTTCTCGTACTTCGGGGTGTCGGTGGGGATGCCGTGCAGGTTGTTCTGCACGGTGCGGCGCATGGCGCGCTCCAACTGCTCGTAGAACGGCTCCGAGCAGCCGAACGTGCCGGTGTCGGCGACCGGCGTGTGCACGACGCGGCCGAGGACGTCGCCGGGCTCCGGCTTGGCGGGCAGTCCGCTGATCTGCACGTAACGGAAGCCCTTGTACGAGAACTTGGGCTCCCACACCTCCGCGGACCCGCCGCCCGCGCAGACGTACTCGTCGGTCTGGAAGCGGCCCGGCACATGCCCGGTCTCGGCGTGCACGCTGCCGTCGGCCTTCAGCTTCTCGCCGTGCACGAGCCGCACGACGGTGCCCGCCGGGGCCCGTACCGACAGCTTCGACCAGCCGGCCAGGGTGCGGCCCATGTCGACGATCCAGGTGTCGCCGTGGGCGGTGACGGCGACCGGCCGGACGGTGTCGATGACCTGGATCGCGTCGTGGGGCTGGGCGCGCAGGGTGCCCTTGGGCGGGTCCTGGCGGCCGGGGCGCGCCCAGGCGCTGTCGTCGAAGCCCGGCCGGGTCCAGCCCGCGGGGTGCTTGCGGGCGTCGTAGGTCTCGCCGGCGTAGAGGCAGTCGGAGCGGGTGGGGCCCTCGGTGATGCGCCAACTGCCGTCGGTCGCCACGGTGGTACGTGCCCCGCCCGGGTGCTCGATCTCCAACTGGGCCAGCAGCCGCGGCTCGCCGTGCCACGGCGGCTTGTGCCAGTTCCAGACGTTGGGCGTCGTCATGCCGAAGAAGCCGCGGCCCAGGGTGACGCCGATGGCGTTGGCGCCGCGCGTGACCAGGTCGGTGACGTCGTGGACGGCGTACAGCACGGTCTCGTCGTAGTCGGTGAAGCCCGGGTCGAGGACCTGGCGGCCGACGCGGCGGCCGTTGATCTCGGCGTCGTAGTAGGCGAGTCCGCTGAGGTACAGCCGGGCGCGCCGCACCGGCCGGCCGACGGTGAACTCGCGGCGCAGCAGCGGCGCCGGCCGGACCTCGGCGGGCACCGCAGCGCCGCTGCCCCAGGGGCCCTGGCCGTACGGCGCGAGGACCGTCGCCGCCTCCCACGCGCCGTCGTCGAAGCCGGGCTGCTGCCAGCCGTCCTGCTCCTGGCCCGCGCACCGCCAGCCGGGCCCGGTGACCAGCTCGGTGACGTCGTCGCCTCGGTGCACCATCAGGCGGACGAGGAGACCGCCCGGGTTGACCGAGGCGCCGCCGCGGTTGGTGGCCCGTACGGCGACGACCACCCGGCCGTCCGCGGCGCGGACGGCGTCGGTGACGTCGGCCTGCCGGCCGGTGCGCCAGCCGTCCGTCTGCTGCGGGGCGTGCAGCACCTGGGTGCCGTCGAGGAAGAGGGTGAAGTCGTCGTCGGCGGTGGCCACGATCCGGGCTGCCGACACCTCGGCCCCGGCGGGCAGTTCGAGCGCGGCGCGGAACCAGACCGGTCCCGCGGGGGCGTTCTGCGGGGTGGCGCCGGGCGCCCAGATCCACGACGCGCCGGCGAAGCCGGGCGGCGCGGGCGCGGCGTCGGCGCCGATCCAGTGGCCGCGCCAGTCGCCGTCCGCCAGCGCGGTCTCCCACCAGCTCCATCTGCTCCAGGCGGACGCCCGGCCCCGGCCGTCCCAGACCCGCACCTGCCAGTGGTAGCGGGTACGGGTCCTGAGTGCGGGGCCGCCGTAGGCGACGCCGACGGTCTGCGCCGAGGCGACCCGCCCGGAGTCCCACACCACCGGGCCGTCGCCCTCGGTGTCCGGCGCCACCCTGACCTGGTAAGCGCTCTGCCGCGCACCGCTGCCCGGCGCGGACAGCTCCCAGCTCAGCCGGGGTGCGGCGACGTCGGTGCCGAGGACGGAGGGCGCGTACTCGACGGTGGTGCGCTCGACGCGCAGCCCCTCCCCGCCGCCGTCCCCGCCGTCCCGGCCGGCCGCGGCGGCGGGGACGGCGCCCTGGCCGAGGCCGATGACGCCGGCTGTCGCGCCGGCGGCCGCGGAGGTGCGCAGAAAGGCCCGCCGGTTCCATGCACTTCCGTTGTTCGTCTCGCGCTCGTGGCTCATCGCACGTCCCTTGGTTGAGGATGGCGTGTCCGGCCCGATCGATTGAAACGTTTCAATCGGACTCTTCGAAAATCCTAGATCGACGGGTCGGACAGCTCAAGAGTCGTGCAGCGAACGGCGGCAGGCGGCATCGCCGTCGCGGCCGGGCCGCGGGGGAGGATCCCGGCTGCGCGGCGGGCGCCGGGATTACCCGGGGGCGCCGGGGCTACGCGGAGACGGAGGCGCCGGCCGGCGCTCCCTCGGACCTGCGGGCCGCCTCCGGACCGCCGTCCCCGTCGAGGGCGCCGTGGCCGTCGAGCGCCTCGATCACCGCCGCGCCGTGCTGCTCCGCCCAGGTGGTCAGCGCCGCGATCGCCGGCAGCAGGGTGTGCCCCAGCTCCGTCAGCTCGTACTCGACCCGGCGGGGCACCTCGGCGTACTCGTGCCGGCGCACCATCCCGTACCGCTCCAGCCGCCGCAGCGTCTGCGTCAGCACCTTGGAGCTGACGCCGCCGATGAGTTCGCGCAGTTCACCGTGGCGCCACGGTCTGGAGCCGAGCGCGTACAGCGTCACCATGCTCCACTTGTCCGAGATCACCTCAAGCGTCAGCCGGGCCGGGCAGTCGGCGAGGAACACGTCCCCTGGCCGGTCGAAACGCACGACGAACTCCCCCTGGTCCGTAGGTACCGCATGGTTCGTACGGCGCTTCCTAGCGTAGTGCGGGTTCCGGTGGCACGTCAGCGCCGGATTCGTCAACGGGAGGCAAACAAGCGTGAGTTCGGCACAGTCATCCGACGGCGTGGCGCCGCCGCTCAGCGCGTCGCCGGACCCCGCACCCGGCCCGGGCGCACCGGGCCTCTCCAAGGCGATGGTCACGCTCTTCGCGGTCGCCGCGGGGTTCGCCGTCGCCAACATCTACTACTGCCAACCGCTGCTGACCGCGATCGCCGACACCTTCGACGTCAGCAGCGACACCGTGTCGCTGATCGTGATCGCCAGCACCGTCGGCTACGCCGCCGGGCTCGGGCTGCTGCTGCCCTTGGGCGACATCGTCAACAAGAAGCGCCTGGTGGTGAATCTGCTCCTGGTCGTGGCCGCGATGCAGGCGCTGTCCGCGGCGGCGTTCTCCGTCTCCATGCTGATCGCCGCCTCCGCGGTGATGTCGCTGACCGCCGTCGTCGCGCCGATCCTGGTGCCGTTCGCCGCCGGGCTCGCCGCCCCGCAGGAGCGCGGCCGGGTCACCGGCTCGGTGATGAGCGGCGTGCTCATGGGCGTGCTGCTGGCCCGCACCGGCGGCGGGCTCATCGCCGAACTGGGCGGCTGGCGCACCGTGTTCGGGGTGGCCGCGGCGCTGATGGTCGCGCTCGCGCTGGTGCTCAGGCGGGCGCTGCCCGACGCGCCGCCGGCCGCGCAGATGCCGTACGGGAAGCTGCTGCGCTCCATCTTCACGATCATCCGCGAGGAGCCGGTGCTGCGGCTGCGCTGCCTGTACGGCTTCATGTCCTTCGCCGGCTTCAACGCGCTGTGGACCTCGATCGCGTTCCTGCTCGACGACCCGCCCTACTCCTACGGGGCAGGCGTCATCGGCCTGTTCGGCCTCGCCGGCGTCGTCGGCGCGTACGCGGCGCGGATCACCGGGCCGCAGGTCGACCGGGGCCGGGACAACGCGGTCACCGGGGTCCTGTTCACGGTGATCCTCGCGAGCTGGGGCCTGATGGGCCTGGACGGCGGCACGTGGCTGTGGGCGCTGCTGCTCGGCGTCGTCGTGCTCGACCTCGGCGTGCAGGGCATGCAGGTCGTCAACCTCGCGGTCAACTTCCGGCAGCGCCCCGAGGCGCGCAGCCGCATCACCACCGCGTACATGGTGGCCTACTTCAGCGGCGCGATCGCCGGATCGAGCGCGTCGGCGGCGGCGTACGCGGCCGGCGGCTGGGACGCCGTGGTGCTGACCGGCGCCGCCTTCGCGGCGGTCAACCTGCTGGCGTGGTGCGGCGAGATGGCGCTGCGCGCGCGCCGGGCGCCGGCCGGGCAGGCGTGACTCCGGTGCCCGCGCGGCGCGGCCCGCGGCCGGCGCGTACGGTGTCAGCCCGCGGCCGGGACGCGCTCGGTCTCCCAGCGGAAGTCCTGTCCCGCGTAGTCCCGCCGGGCCAGCTCGATGGCCTCCTCGACGGCCATCACCGGCTCCCAGCCGAAGATGCCGGCGATGGTCTCCAGCCGCTCGGGCATGGTGCCGCTCACGATGTGGTACGGGATCTCCAGCTCGTCGAGCGTCTCCAGCAGCATCCCGTCCACCGTCGCGCGGAACCTGTCGTTCATCGGGCGGTGGCCGTCGGCGGCCACGGGCAGTTCGTTGCGCAGGTGCACGTACGCGTCGAACGTCGCCTTCACGTGCTGCCGCATCGCCCGGCCGTACTGCTCCACGACCTCCGCGAAGAAGCGCATCTCGGGGGTGGCCTCGACCGGGCGGAACGACGGGTCGCCGGCGCTGGCGTTCGGGTTCATGCCGTACCGGATGCGGCCCTCGCCGTAGAGCCACTCCTGCAGCGACGACCCGTCGGAGATGAAGCGGTCGCCGAGCTTCGCCTCGGCCACGGCGCGGCCGGTGTGCCGGCGCATCACGAGCTGGAGGAACTCCGGCGGCGTCACGTCCGCCAGCTTCCTGCCCGGCAGGGTCTCGGGCATGATCTCCCGGATCGTGCGCGCGAGAGTACGCGGAATCCCGGTGTAGTGCGAAAGTGCCATCACGGTAGACGTCTTACCGGCGGAGTAGGTGCCGGATATGGCGATCTTCATGGCGGTGAAGTCCTCGCTTCGGGCGGTGCCGGGCGGTTCGGGCGAACCGGCCGGAATGCCGGGTCATGGTCGTACACGGACCGGTTCACCGTACTACTCGGATACCGCGGGAAAGCGGGTGGGCGGCGGTAGCAAGATATTGCTCTAAAGCGCGGGCACGGCGCGTTCCCCCACGCGGTGCCGACTATGGTGGAGTGCCATCGATAACGTTTTCTCAGCCTGAATCGCGATCGGCGCAACGGGGCCGATGCACCCCCACGTCGATACGGGCCGGAGGCCACCGACAAACGCGTCTGCACGGGGGAGAGCCCGATCATGCAATTCATCGCGCAATCAGCACGGGAGCTGTATGCAGGCTCCGTGGACGACATTCTGGGGGACCGGCGCGAGCGATTCCTCGGCGAGGGATTCAAACGCGTCACCAACGTCCTCACCGACATCGCCGTCCGGCCCGCGGGTGACGGCGGGCGGGCCCGTATCGACGCGACCGCGGGCTTACGCATCGACGGCACCTGGTCGCGGAAGGGCACCGTCCGGCAGCGTCCGCACCTGTCCACGATCGACGCCATGGTCTACGGGGCGTGGCTGGCGGGACTGCTCGTCGCGCACACCCGCGACCTGCCCGCAGAGGCGCCGTTCGCCGTCCGCTCGCTGTCCGTCAAGGCGGGCAGCGAGCCCGTCGAGGACGGCCTCGCCCACTTCCCGGTGGGCGCCACCGAGGACGCCGTGACCGCCGGGTCCGCGCCCGGGCTGCGGCGTACGACCGCGGACTGCCGGGTCGGGGCGATGGCGGTGCGGGTAGAGGTGGAGCACCCCGCGGGCGACCGGACCGGCGTGACGGAAGGGACGTACGCGACGGCCGAGATGCGGCCGGGCCCCTGGAACGACGCCCCCTTCGGCGCGTCCCACTTCGGCCGCAGCCAGTTCGTCACCGGCGTCGCCGCCGAGGGCGACGAGGTGATGAGCGCGGACATGTCCGTCACCGCGGGAACCGGACCCGGCGGAGCCGAACTCGGGCCCACGATGATCGACTTGTTCGTCGCCGCGCTCCAGCTCGGGCAGGTGCTCCTCTACCGCTACGACGGCATCGAGCGGGCCGCCTCGCACACGCTCTGGATGCGCTCCACCTCGATCGCCCTCGACGACACGGCCGCCGCCGGCGGCGGGACGGCGCCCGGCGACGGGCGGCTGCGGGTGGCGCTCCGCCGCCCCGTGAAGCTGACGACCGAGCGCGGCACCTGGCGCGTCGGCCGGCTGAGCAGCACCTCCGCCGGCATGCGGCTCGCCTGCAACGTCGCGCACCTGCTGCCCTGACCCCGCAGCACGCAGTCCGCGCGCGGGCACCGCGCCGCGCCGTCCGAAGGGGAACCACACATGACGCAGCACGCCGCGCTCATCGGGCTGGGCGCACACCTGCCGCCGCGGCAGGTGACCAACGACGACCTCAGCCGCACCCTCGACACCTCCGACGAGTGGATCAGCACCAGAACCGGCATCCGCACCCGCCGCTGGGCCACCCCGGGCCAGGCCACCGGCGACCTCGCCGTGGAAGCGGGCGAACGCGCGCTGAAGTCGGCCGGCCTGACGGGCGAGCCGGGCGCGGTCGACGCCCTGGTCCTCGCCACCACCACCCCCGACCACCCCTGCCCGGCCACGGCGCCGCGGGTCGCGGCCCGGCTGGGTCTCGGCCCGGTGGCGGCGTACGACATGGGCGCCGCGTGCTCCGGCTTCCTCTACGGGCTGGCGGCCGCGGCCGGGCAGATCGCGGCGGGGCAGGCGCGGCGGGTGCTGGTGATCGGCGCGGAGACGATGTCGAGCCTGCTGGACAAGGAGGACCGCACGACGGCGGTGATCTTCGGCGACGGCGCCGGCGCGGCCGTGCTCGCCGCCGAGCCGGACGCCGCCGCCCCGGGGGTGCTGCTCGGCACCGACCTCGGCTCCGACGGCTCCGGCTTCGACCTCGCGTACGTGCCCGGCGGCGGTTCGAGGGAGGCCGCCGCCGGGCCCGTACGCGACCCCCTGGCCCACCGGCTGACGATGCAGGGCGAGAAGGTCTTCGCGCACGCGGTCGCCAGGATGGCGGGCTCGGTGTCGGTGCTGCTGGGGCGCGTCGGCTGGGAGGCCGGCGAGGTGGACCGGCTCGTCGGCCACCAGGCGAACATACGGATCCTCACTTCCCTGGCGCGCAGGCTGGATTACCCCGTGGACCGGCTCGTGGTCAATATCGACCGCGTGGGGAACACCTCCGCCGCCTCCATTCCGCTCGCCCTCACGGACGCTGTCACGTCCGGCGAACTGAAGGAAGGGGACCGTGTCGTACTCGCCGCGTTCGGCGGCGGATTCTCGTGGGGATCGGTCGCGCTCACCTGGCCGGAAATCACCGCGGTATGACCACTGAGCCGTGGCCCACGGCATATGTGGAAAATGCAGGGAAGCAAGAATGCACGGAAACGGAGAAACCTGTGACGTCGTCGACGCGGCAATCAGCGACAGAACTTCTGGAGCTGCTCACCACCGAATTCGGGGCACCCGAGGGAAGCACGGCAGAAACGCCGTTCGAAATCATGGAGTTCGACTCGCTGGTACTCGTGGAAGTAGCCGTGGAACTGAGCCGGAGGTTCGGCACGGAAATCTCGCACGAGGAAGTCCAGGAGGCCGGAAACGTCACCGGTACGGTCGAGTTACTGAAATCGAAGGGCGTGGCGGTCTGATCCGCCCCGGGGAGGCTTTCGAGGCGCACCGCGCGGGCGCGCCGCGGCGGGTCCGCGGGGACTGCCGTCCCGTTGCCCGCCGGCCCCGGCCGGCGGGAGTAGGGCCGCCATGGCCTCCGGATCCGCGCCCCGGCGGACCGCCCAACGGCGGGCGGGGACCGTGCTGTCGGCCTGCGTGCCGGCCTCGTCGCTGGTCGGCATGGACAGCCTCATGACCACCGTCGCGCTGCCCGCCGTCGCCGCCGACCTCGACGCCGGCATGGCTGTCCAACCGCCGATCGGCTCGCGCACCGGGCAGCCGGTGACCTGACACCGCGCCGGGCCGCACCGTAGCGCCGCCACGGCGCCGGGCCGCCGACCGCACCGTAGCGCCGCCACCGCGCGCCGCTCAGCCGCCGAACGCGTCCAGGATCCGCTCCGCCGCCCGCGTCGCCGTCAACTCGCCGTCCCTGACCTGCCGTTCCAGCTCCGGCGCCAGCGCGCCGACCGCCGGGTCGGCGCGCAGCCGGCCCAGCAGTTCGTCGCGCACCATCGTCCACGTCCAGTCCACCTGCTGATCGCGCCGCAGGGCGGCCAGCCGCCCGGTGCTCTCCAGCAGTTCGCGGTGGCGCTCCAGCCGGTCCCAGACCGTGTCGAGCCCCGTCGCCTCGCGCGCGCTGCAGTGCAGCACCGGCGGCGTCCAGAACGCGCCCCTGCCGTGCATCAGCCGCAGCGCGCCCGCCATTTCCCGCGCCGCCGCCCGGGCGTCGCGCTCGTGCGGCCCGTCCGCCTTGTTGACGGCGATGACGTCCGCCAGCTCCAGCACGCCCTTCTTGATGCCCTGCAACTGGTCCCCGGTCCTGGCCAGCGTCAGCAGCAGGAAGGAGTCGACCATGTTCGCGACCGACGTCTCGGACTGGCCGACGCCGACGGTCTCCACCAGCACCACGTCGTAGCCGGCGGCCTCCATCACCACGATCGACTCGCGCGTCGCCTTCGCGACCCCGCCGAGCGTGCCCGCGGTGGGGGAGGGGCGCACGAACGCGGCCGGATCCACGGCCAGCCGTTCCATACGGGTCTTGTCGCCCAGGATCGAGCCGCCGGTGCGGCTGGACGACGGGTCGACGGCCAGCACCGCCACCCGGTGGCCCAGCCCCGTCAGCATGCTGCCGAAGGCGTCGACGAACGTCGACTTGCCCACCCCCGGCACCCCGCTGACCCCGATGCGCCGGGCCTTCCCGCTGTGCGGCAGCAGCTCGGTCAGCAACTCCTGGGCCAGCGCCCGGTGCTGCGGCCGGGTGGACTCCACCAGGGTGATCGCGCGGGCGACGAGCGCCCGCTTGCCGTCGAGGACGCCCTTGACGTACGTGTCGAGATCGATGGCCACCGCTTCACCCGCTCACGCGGCGCCGTGCCCGAGCCCGGCGGCCAACTGCGTCACCAGGTCGTACGCCGCGTCCGGGATCACCGTGCCCGGCGGGAACACCGCCGTCGCGCCCATCTCCAGCAGCGTCGCCACGTCCTGCGGCGGGATCACCCCGCCGACGACGACCATGATGTCCTCGCGCCCCTCCTCCGCCAGTGCCTCGCGCAGCGCCGGTACGAGTGTCAGGTGCCCGGCCGCCAGCGACGACACCCCCACGATGTGCACGTCCGCCTCCACGGCCTGCCGCGCCACCTCCGCCGGGGTCTGGAAGAGCGGGCCGACGTCCACGTCGAAGCCGAGGTCGGCGAAGGCCGTGGCGATCACCTTCTGCCCGCGGTCGTGCCCGTCCTGGCCCATCTTGGCGACCAGGATGCGCGGCCGCCGCCCCTCGGCCTCCGCGAACGCGCCCACCCGCGCCCTGGTCCGCTCCACCGACGGCGACTCGCCCGCCTCGTTCCGGTACACACCGGAGATCGTACGGATCTGCCCGGCGTGCCGCCCGTAGCTCTGCTCCAGGGCGTAGGAGATCTCGCCCACCGTCGCCCGGGCGCGCGCGGCCCGTACCGCCAGCTCCAGCAGGTTGCCCTCGCCGCCGGCCGCCCGCGCCAGGTCGTCCAGCGCGGCCCGGCACGCGGCCTCGTCGCGCTCCGCGCGCAGCCGCTCCAGCTTCGCGATCTGCTGCGCCCGCACCGAGGAGTTGTCGACCTTCAGCACCTCGATCTGCTCGTCGGACGCCACCCGGTACTTGTTCACGCCGATCACCGGCTGCCGCCCCGAGTCGATACGGGCCTGGGTGCGCGCCGCCGCCTCCTCCACCCGCAGCTTCGGGATGCCCGCGTCGATCGCCTGCGCCATCCCGCCGGCCTGCTCGACCTCCTCGATGTGCTGCCAGGCCCGCCGCGCCAGGTCGTAGGTCAGCCGCTCCACGTACGCGCTGCCGCCCCACGGGTCGATCACGCGGGTCGTGCCGGACTCCTGCTGGAGCAGCAACTGCGTGTTGCGGGCGATCCGGGCGGAGAAGTCCGTCGGCAGCGCCAGCGCCTCGTCCAGGGCGTTGGTGTGCAGCGACTGCGTGTGGCCCTGGGTGGCCGCCATCGCCTCGACGCAGGTGCGCGTCACGTTGTTGTAGACGTCCTGCGCCGTCAGCGACCAGCCGGAGGTCTGCGAGTGGGTGCGCAGGGACAGCGACTTGGGATTCTGCGGATCGAAGCGCCTGACGAGCTTCGCCCACAGGAGGCGTGCCGCGCGCAGCTTCGCGATCTCCATGAAGAAGTTCATGCCGATCGCCCAGAAGAACGACAGCCGCGGCGCGAACGCGTCGACGTCCAGTCCCGCTTCCCGGCCCGCCCGGATGTACTCCACGCCGTCGGCGAGGGTGTACGCCAGCTCCAGGTCGGCCGTCGCGCCGGCCTCCTGGATGTGGTAGCCGGAGATCGAGATCGAGTTGTAGCGCGGCATGTTCCGCGAGGTGAAGGCGAAGATGTCGGAGATGATCCGCATCGACGGCTTCGGCGGGTAGATGTAGGTGTTGCGGACCATGAACTCCTTGAGGATGTCGTTCTGGATGGTCCCCGCCAGCTTCTCCGGCGGCACCCCCTGCTCCTCGGCCGCCACGATGTAGAGCGCCAGCACCGGCAGCACCGCGCCGTTCATCGTCATCGACACCGTCATCCGGTCCAGCGGGATGCCGTCGAAGAGCTGACGCATGTCGAGGATCGAGTCGATCGCCACGCCCGCCATGCCGACGTCGCCCGTCACCCGCGGGTGGTCGCTGTCGTAGCCGCGGTGCGTCGGCAGGTCGAAGGCGACGGAGAGCCCTTTCTGGCCGGCCGCGAGGTTGCGGCGGTAGAAGGCGTTGGACTCCTCGGCGGTGGAGAAGCCCGCGTACTGCCTGATCGTCCAGGGCTGGTTGACGTACATCGTCGGATACGGGCCGCGCAGATACGGCGCGACGCCGGGGTAGGTGTCCAGGAAGTCCAGGTCCGCCAGGTCCTGCCCGGTGTACAGCGGCCGCACGGCGATGCCCTCGGGTGTCTCCCAGCCCAGGTCGCCGCCGTCGCCGCCGCGCTTGACCGCGGCACGCCACTCGTCGGCCCCCGCCGCGGGGGCCGGGGTGCCCAGCTCGATGTCCGAGAAGTCGGGGACGGTCATCGGGCCACTCCCATGCGGTCGAGTGCGTCGGTGAGCACGGCCACGGCGTCGCAGCCGGCGTGGACGTAGGTGTCGGCGCCGTCGTACGCGCCCGGGCGCCCGGCGAGGTACACGTGCCGCGCCCCCGCGGCCCGCAGCTCCGCCGCGGCGGCGGCGCCCTGTTCCGCGTACACCGGGTCGCCGGAGCACAGGCACGCCTCGCGCGCCCCGCTCTCCGCGAAGGTGCCGCCGGTGACGGGCTCGATGCCGCCGGCCTGGAACAGGTTCGCGGCGAAGGTCAGCCGCGGGGTGTGCGCGGCGGCCGGGCCCAGGGCGGCGAGGAAGACGCGCGGCCGGGCGCCGGTCGCGGCCAGATGCGCGTCCGAGCGCGCCCGCAGCGCCTCGAACGCCTCGTCCCTGCGCACCCGGGGCAGGCCGCCGGCCGCCGGCGCGGGCGCGGGCTCGCGGACGACGGGCTTCTCCGCCAGATCGGGGAACTCGCTGACCCCGGTCACCGGCTCGCGGCGGGTGGCGAGCCTCTTCCCGCGCTCCGCCCAGGTCCGCGCCAGCCGCTCGCCGACCATTCCGGAGCGCAGGGCGGCGGCGTGGCCGCCGGCCCGCTCGATCTCCTGGAAGAACGCCCAGCCGGCGTGGGCGAGTTCGTCGGTCAGCCCCTCCACGTACCAGGAGCCGCCCGCCGGGTCGATGACCCGGGCCAGGTGGGACTCCTCGACCAGGACGGCCGAGGTGTTGCGGGCGATGCGCCGGGAGAAGGCGTCCGGCAGGCCGATCGCGTGGTCGAAGGGGAGCACCGTCACCGCGTCCGCGCCGCCGACCCCGGCGGCCAGGGTGGCGACCGTGGTGCGCAGCATGTTCACCCACGGGTCGCGGCGCGTCGCCATCACCGGCGAGGTCACCGCGTGCTGGAGCTGCGCGCCCGCCGCGGGCGCCCCGCAGACCTCCGCGACCCGGGCGAACAGCCGGCGCGCCGCCCGCAGCTTGGCGACCGTCAGGAACTGGTCGGCGGTGGCCGCGTAGCGGAACTCCAGTTGGGCGCACGCCTGCGCGGTGCTCAGCCCGGCCGCGGTCAGCTCCCGCAGATAGGCGACCGCGGTGGCCAGGGAGCAGCCCAGTTCCTCGGCCGCGGAGCCGCCGGCCTCGTGGTACGGCAGGGCGTCCACGGTGACCGCCCGCAGGCCCGGGTGGCGGTCGGCGCACTGCCGGGCGAGTCCGGCCATGACCCCGGGGTCCGCCGGTCGTCCGGTACGGGCCTCGTGGCCGAGCGGGTCGGCGCCCAGCCCGCCCCGGGCGGCTCCGGCGGCCACGCCGCGCTCCTCGTACAGCCGCAGCAGTTCCCGCGCGGCCTGCTCGGTCCCGGCGCCGGCGTCCAGGACCACGGGCGCGAGGTCGAGGTAGACGTCCTTGAGGACCTCCGCAAGCGCCGCCACGGGGATGCCGGCGTCGCCGACGGCGAGCCACAGGGAGGTGGCGCCGTTCTCCAGGTCGCCGAGCACGGCCGCCGCGTCCGCCACGGCGTGCCGCTGGCGTACGTCCCAGCCGCCCGCCGCGTTCCCCTCGGGCCGGCCGCCGCGTACGAAGGGCGCGAAGCCGGGCAGGCCCGGGTCGGGGGCGCGGTCGCGCGCGGTGTAGAGCGGCGGGGTGCGCAGCCCGTCCTCCAGCGCGGTGGACAGCAGGGACTCCGCCTCGGCGGCGGGGACCTCCCTGCCGGACTTGCGCAGCACGCCGGCCACCAGGTGCTGCCACTGCTCGTGCGAGGCGTCGGCGAACTCGGCCGCCAGGGAGAGCCCGTCATCGGGCAGGACAGTCATGGTCGGATGCTAGCCAGGTCGGCTAAGGGATAGACGATGCGAGCCTTGGCTGTGACTTTCTTCTCGTCAGGGCCCTGCCGGGCCGCCCCGCCGTAGGCCGGGCCCGCGGCGGCGGACGCGCGCGCCGCCGCCCGGGCCGTACGTGCCGCCGGTACCGCGGAAAGCGGCGAACGGATATCTGGCCGAAAGTATGCGTTATTTCGCCGGTGAAATGTTTTCCCGGCCAGGGTTGAAATTGCACCGTTCCCCCAATGCCCGGTAAAGATAGTTTCCCGATGCAACCAAGTGGTCGGAATGCGGTTCCCGCCGGACCCGGAAAAGAGGCACGCTGCGACCGATCGGAGTTGTGGTGCGCCGGCCGCCTCCGCGTTTCCGGCGTACCCGTCGCCCGGAAGGGGTGCCACGTGGTGCGGAGCCGGACGAGAGCCAGGGCGGAGCGCGCGGCCGACGCCGCTGCGGAACGCCTGCTGCGAGCTGGGCAGTTACTGCGCAGATCGGCCGAGACGCCGGACGGCCGCGCCGTCTTCCGCGCCGACCAGGACGTCAACGACGCGCCGTACCGCGACCGTTGGGCACACGACAAAGTCGTCCGCTCGACTCACGGCGTCAACTGCACGGGCTCTTGTTCATGGCAGGTGTACGTCAAAGACGGGCTTATCACCTGGGAGACCCAGGCGACCGACTATCCGTCCACGGGACCCGACCGGCCGGATTACGAGCCGCGCGGCTGCCCCCGCGGCGCGTCATTCTCGTGGTACACGTACTCGCCCACGCGCGTGCGTTATCCGTACGCGCGCGGAGTTCTCGTCCAGATGTACCGCGACGCCAAACGCCGCCTCGGCGACCCGGTCACCGCCTGGGCCGAGATCACCGGCGACCCCGAGCGGCGGCGCCACTACCAGAGCGCCCGCGGCAAGGGCGGCCTGGTGCGCATCGGCTGGGAGGAGGCGCTGGAGATCGCCGCCGCCGCGCACGTGCACACCCTGCGGGCGTACGGCCCCGACCGGATCGCCGGCTTCTCCCCGATCCCCGCCATGTCGATGGCCTCGCACGCCGTCGGCGCCCGCTTCCACGCGCTCATCGGCGCCCCCATGCTGTCCTTCTACGACTGGTACGCCGACCTGCCCATCGCCTCCCCGCAGGTCTTCGGCGACCAGACCGACGTGCCCGAGTCCGGCGACTGGTGGGACGCCGCCTACCTGATGCTCTGGGGCTCCAACGTCCCGGTCACCCGCACCCCCGACGCCCACTGGATGGCCGAGGCCCGCTACCGCGGCCAGAAGGTCGTCGTCGTCTCGCCCGACTACGCCGACGCCACCAAGTTCGCCGACGAGTGGCTGCACCCGCACCCCGGCACGGACGGCGCGCTGGCCATGGCGATGGGGCACGTGATCCTCAAGGAGTGCTTCGTCGACAGTCAGGTGCCCTACTTCACCGGCTACGTCAAGCAGTTCACCGACCTGCCGTTCCTCGTCGAGCTGGAGGAGACCGGCGACGGCACGTACACCCCGGGCCGGTTCGTCACCGCCGCCGACGCCGGGATCGCCGCCGGGGACCCCGCCGCCCGCCACCGCCCCGTCCTCCTCGACGCCGCCACCGGCCGCGTCGTCGCGCCGCCCGGCACGCTCGGCGACCGCTGGTCCAAGCCGGGGGAGGGGCGCTGGCACCTCGACCTCGGCGAGACGGACCCGCAGCTCACGCTCTACGCCGGGCAGGGCGGCCGCACCGCCGCCGTCGTCCTCGGCCGGTTCGACGAGCCGGGCGCCACCGTGCGCCGCGCCGTCCCCGTCCGGGAGGTCGGCGGGCGCCGGGTGACGACCGTCTTCGACCTGCTGCTCGCGCGCTACGGCGTCCGGCGCCCCGGCCTCGGCGGCCGGTGGCCCGCCTCGTACGACGACGCCGGCGTGCCCTGCACCCCCGCCTGGCAGGAGGCGATCACCTCCGTGCCCGCCCGGGCCGCCGTCCGCGCCGCCCGCGAGTGGGCCCGTACCGCCGAGCAGACCCGCGGCCGCTGCATGATCGTGATGGGCGCGGGCACCAACCACTGGTTCCACTCCGACACGATCTACCGCGCCTTCCTGTCCCTGCTCCTGCTCACGGGCTGCCAGGGCGTCAACGGCGGCGGCTGGGCGCACTACGTCGGCCAGGAGAAGGTCCGCCCGTACGGCGGCTGGCAGCAGCTCGCCACCGCCGCCGACTGGGTCCGCCCGTCGCGGCAGATGGCCGGCACCCCGTACTGGTACCTGCACACCGGCCAGTGGCGCTACGACCGCGCCCCCGCCGACGCGCTGTCCTCGCCCACCGCCCGCGGCACGTTCGCCGGCCGGCACACCGCCGACCTCGTCGCCGAGTCCGCCCGCCGCGGCTGGATGCCCGCCGCACCCGCCTTCTCCGCCAACCCCCTCGACCTCGGCCGCCGCGTGCACGACGCCGGCGCGGAACCCGCCGCCTGGGTGGCGGAGGAACTGCGCGCCGGCAGGCTCTCGTTCGCCGTCGACGATCCCGACGACCCCGCCAACTGGCCGCGGGTGCTGACCGTCTGGCGCGCCAACCTCATCGGCTCCTCCGCCAAGGGCAACGAGTTCTTCCTGCGCCACCTCCTGGGCGCCGACGACAGCGCCACCGCCGCCGAGACCCCGCCCGAGCACCGCCCGCGCGACGTCACCTGGCGCGCCGAGTCGCCCCGCGGCAAGCTCGACCTGCTCCTCGCCCTCGACTTCCGCATGACCTCCACCACCCTCTTCGCCGACCTCGTGCTGCCCGCCGCCACCTGGTACGAGAAGCACGACCTGTCCAGCACGGACATGCACCCCTACGTGCACGCCTTCTCGCCCGCCATCAGCCCGCCCTGGCAGGCACGCACCGACTTCGAGATCTTCCACGGTCTCGCCGCCGAGGTGAGCAGGCTCGCGCACGGGCGGCTGGAGGCCGCGTACGACCTGGTGGCCACCCCGCTCCAGCACGACACCCCGGGCGAGGTCCCCGCCGACGGGCCCACCACCCCCGCGTACACCCTCGTCCACCGCGACTACACCGCGCTCGCCGACCGGCTCGCCGCCCTCGGGCCGCTGCCGGAGCAGGACGGCATGCAGGTCAAGGGCGTCACCGTGCACGCGGGCCCGGAGGCCGCGTGGCTCGCCGAGCGCTGCGGCACCGCCGCCACCGGGGCGGCCCGCGGGCGGCCACTGCTCGACACCGACGTCAAGTTCTGCGAGGGCATCCTCGCCCTGTCCGGCACCGACGCGCCACTGGTCTTCCAGTTGCACACCCTGTTCGGCATGGCGCTCTTCGCGCTCTGGCCGTTCAGCCGCCTCGTGCACGCCTTCACCGCGCCGCTGGGCTACCTCAACCGCCCGTATGTCGTCTACCGTTCGCGCGCCCCGCGCGGCGGCACGGTCCAGCCGCCGGAGCCGCGGCCCCTCCCCGCCCCGCGCGCCCGCGCCCGAGCCCGCGCGCTGCGGCGTTGACCGGGGCGGCGGCCCGGATCCGCGCGCGCACCGCGGGGCTGGCGCCGGGCTGCTTCGCCCCGGTCATGGCCACCGGCATCGTCTCCCGCGCCCTGGACGCGGCCGGCGCCCACCGCCCCGCCGTGCTCCTGCTGGCGGTGGCCGCGGCCGCGTTCGTACCCCTGCTCGCGGGGACGGTGCTGCGGGCCGTCCACCACCGCGACCGCCTCGCCGCCGATCTCGCCCACCCCGCCCGCGCGTTCGGCGCCTTCACCCTCACCGCGGCGGCCGGCGTCCTCGCCACCCGCCTCGCCGACGAGGGTGCCCGGCCCGTGGCCCTCGCCCTGCTGGCGGTCGCCGCGCCGGGCTGGGCGCTCGCCGCCGCCGGCGTGCTGCGCATGCTCCGCCGCCGAGGCCGCGCCGCGCTCGCGCGTACCGACGGCACCTGGTTCCTGGCGACCGTGGGACTCCAGTCGCTGACGCTGACCGTCACCGCCACCCTCCGCGGCCCGGCCGCGGCCGGGCTCGCGTGCGCGCTCTGGCTCACCGGGCTCGTCCTGTACGGGCTCACGCTGGCCGCCGTCGCGCACCGCCTGCGCCACCACCCGCCGGGCGCGGCTGGCCTCGGCCCGGCGTACTGGATCACCATGGGCGCCGTCGCCATCTCGCTGCTCGCCGGTGCCCGACTCCAGTACCGCGTCGGCCTGTTGCGCCACGACCCCGGCCACGTCCTGCTCCCCGCGCTGTGGCTCTGGGCAACCGCGCTGATCCCCGTACTCCTCGCCGCGGGCGCCTGGCGCCACCTCCACCGCCGGCAGCCGCTGCGCTACGAGCCGGCGCTGTGGTGCATCGTCTTCCCGGCCGGCATGTACGCCACCGCCACCAGCGCGCTCGATCCCCTCCCGCACCCCCTCACCCGCGCCGCCACCGCCTGCGCCCTGGCCGCCTGGACGGGGGTCACCGCGCTGCTGCTGCACCACCGCGCCACGGCTCCCGCACGGCTGGCGGTACGCCCCTAGGCCCGGGTCAGGGCGCGCGGAGCAGGCCGTCGAGGACGCGGCCGAAGACCCGGCGCGCGGTCCACGCCACCACCGGATCCAGCGCCCGCGGCAGACCCCGCACGCCCAGTTCCTCCCGCCACACCACCCGTGCCGCCCCCGCGTCGCCGGTGCCCGCCCGGGGCCCGTACACCTCGATCTCGGCCCAACCGAGCACCACCCGCCCCCGCTTGACGAGCCGGCACCGCCCCACCGCCCGCCCGGCACCCGGCGGGGACCACTCGACGACCTCCATCGGATCGTCGAAGCCCACCCGGCCAACGCCGGTGCGTGCCGTGAACCGCGCCCCGACGCCCTCCGCGGGTGCGGACACCCCGACGACGCGGGTCAGCGGCACCCGCCCGCCGTGGGCCGGCCAGTCCGTCAGCCGCTCCCAGACCGCCACCGCGGGCGCCCGCACCGTACGCTCCACCTCGAACAGGGCCATGCCCCAAGGCTAGGCCGCCGCCGGATAACCTGCCGGAGGCCGGAGGCCGGAGCGGCACGGGCCGCCGCGGGCCGGAGAGGCGGGGTGCGGGTGGCGGACGCGGTACGCCGGGTGGTGCTCGTCGCGTACGACGACGCGCAGATACTCGACATCGCCTGCCCAAGCGGCGCCCTGGACGCCGCGAACCGGTTCGGCGCGGCGCCCCCGTACGGCATCGGGCTCGCCACCGCCACCGGACGCGGCGTGCTCAGCTCCGCCGGCATCGGCCTCGGCGGCGGGCAGCGCCTCGCCGACGTGCCGGCGCGGCCCGACACCCTCATGGTCGTCGGCGGCATCGGGCACGAGCGGGCCGCCGTGGACGGGGAACTGGTCCGGCAGGTACGCAGGCTCGCCACCGGCGCCCGCCGGGTCGCGGCGGTGTGCACCGGGGTGTTCGTGCTGGCCGCCGCGGGGCTCGTGGACCAGCGCCGGGTGACCACCCACTGGCGCTACGGCGCCGAACTCGCCGCCCGCCACCCGGCCGTCGCCGTCGACCCGGCCCCGCTCTACGTACGTGACGGGCACGTCTACACCTCCGCCGGGGTGACCAGCGCGCTGGACCTGACGCTCGCGCTCGTCGAGGACGACCACGGCCCCACCCTCGCGCGCGCCGTCGCCCGCGAGCTGGTGACGTACCTGCACCGCCCCGCCGACCAGGCGCAGATCAGCATGTTCCTCGCCGCCCCGCCCGGCGGCGACCGCCTCGTCCGCGACCTCCTCGGGTACGTCTCGGCACACCTCGCCGACGACCTCGGACCGGGCGCGCTCGCCGCCCGCGCGGGCGTCAGCACCCGCCACCTCACCCGGCTGTTCGCCCGGCACCTCGGCACCACCCCGGCGCGCGCGGTGCGCGCCGCCCGTACCGAGGGCGCCGCCCACCTCGTCCGCTCCAGCGGGCTGACGCTCGCCGCCATCGCGCGTCGCTGCGGGTTCCGTTCCGCCGAGACGCTGCGGCAGGCGTTCCTTGAGCACTACGGGGCCACGGGGGACACGATTCGCAGGATGCCGGACATGCCGCGGGCCCGCTCCCTGCCCGACCGGCAGACTCCCCGAGCATGACGAACAGCCACACGGAGACCGACAGGAAGACCACGCGCAGGGCCGCCCTCGGCGGCGCGATGGCGCTCGCGGCGGCGGGCCTGGCGGCCGGACTCCCGGCCGGAACGGCCCACGCCGCCGGCACGAAGGGGACCACCGCCGGACGGAGCGGCCCGCGGATCGGGGTCATGCTCTACGACGGCTTCAGCCTGCTCGACCCGACGGGCCCGGTCGAGGTGCTGTCCCGGCTGCCCGGCGCGGACGTCACGATGATCGCCGAGCGCCGCGGCCCCGTCCGCACCGACACGGGCCACACCGCGGTCGTCGCCGACCGGTCGTTCGCCGAGACCGGCGAGCTGGACGTGGTCCTCGTACCGGGCGCCGGCAACTGCGGCACCATCGCCGCCATGGAGAACCCGGCCATCCTGGACTTCCTGCGCCGGGCCCACCGCCGCACCCGCTTCACCACCTCGGTGTGCACCGGCTCCCTCGTCCTCGGCGCCGCCGGCCTGCTCGGCACCCGCGCCACCACCTACTGGGCGTCGAAGGAGTACCTGGAGGCGACCTTCGGCGTCACCTACGTGCCCGAACGCTACGTCCGCGACGGCAAGGTGATCACCGCCGCGGGCGTCTCCGCGGGCATCGACATGTCGGTCTACCTGGCTGCCCTGCTCACCGACGAGCTGACGGCGCGCGCGGTCCAGCTCGCCGTCGAGTACGACCCGCAGCCCCCGTACGACTCGGGCAACGCGGCCGAGGCGAGCCCGGAGCTGAAGGAGCTGGCGCTGCGCCTGCTCGCGGACTCGCAGACGTAGAGACCTAGCGGGAGGCGAGGCCGGTCTCGTGCGCGTAGATGACGGCTTGCGTACGGTCGCGCAGGCCCAGCTTCGCGAGGACCGCCGTCACATGGGTCTTCACGGTCGACCTGCCGATGCCGAGGACGGCGGCGATCTCCGGGTTGCTCAGCCCCTTCGCCACCTGCCGCAGCACCTCGGCCTCCCGTTCCGTCAGCGCGTCCAGCCGGTCGTCCCGCGCCGCGCGCGGGACGACCGCGCCGGACACGAAGGCGTCGATCAGCCCGCGCACGACCGCGGGCGCCAGCAGCGCTTCGCCGGCCGCGACGGTGCGGATGGCGTCCAGAAGGTCCTGCGGGTAGCAGTCCTTGAGCAGGAAGCCGGACGCGCCCGCGCGCAGCGCCTCGAAGACGTAGTCGTCCCGCCGGAACGTGGTCAGGATCAGCACCCGCGCCGGCGGGGCGAGCGCGGTGAGCTCCCGGGTGGCGGCCAGGCCGTCCATGCCCGGCATCCGGATGTCCATCAGCACCACGTCGGGCGCGGTCGTACGGGCCAGCCGCAGCGCCTCCGCGCCGTCGCCGGCCTCGCCGGCGACCGTCAGGTCCTGCTCGGCGCCGATGACCGCCGCGAAGCCGGCCCGTACCACCGCCTGGTCGTC
The DNA here is from genome assembly GCF_042874195.1 of Streptomyces sp. NPDC004134. Lineage (NCBI taxonomy): Bacteria > Bacillati > Actinomycetota > Actinomycetes > Kitasatosporales > Streptomycetaceae > Streptomyces > Streptomyces sp. NPDC004134. Next base: position 33,272 of record NZ_JBIAMS010000026.1, read on the forward strand.
CACCACCAGCACCCGCACGCTCATCCCCGCACCTCCGCCACCCGGCCCGCGGGCGTGCTCGCGCCGGCGGCGTCCATCATGTCCAGCAACTCGCGCAGCGCCGCCAGCGCCCGCCGCGCCTCGGCGGTGACCTCGGCCAGCGCGGCGGCATGCCCGACGCGGCCCGCGAGTCCCGATTCGGCCCCGCGGACGAGCCGCGCCGTGCGCTCGGCCACGGCACCCTGCAGCCCGGCCGCGACGCGTCGCCGCTCCGCGGCCACCGCCTTGCCGACGCGGGCCGCCACCGCGTCCAGCGTCCGCCGCTCCCACCGGCCGCCCTCGCCGCGGCGGGCCCGGGCCAGCAAGCCGAGCGCCCACACGGGCAGCAGCCACGGCGCGGCGGCGAGGCCCAGCGCCGCCATGAGCACGACCGCGCCGCTGCCGGCCGGTTCCGCGGGGTCAGCGGCGAGGGCCAGCCCGAGCACGGTCCCCGCCGCGGCGCCGAGCGCGAAGGGCGCGGGCCACGAGCGGTGCGGCGGGTGCCGGGCGGCGACGGCATAGAGGGCGATCAGCTCGCCGGCCGCGGCGACGGTCAGGGGCGCCAGGGCCGCGGGGACCGGCAGTCCGGCCGCCGACGCCGCCGACCAGCCGAGCGCGACGGCCACCATGGCGCCCAGCGCCCGCCCGGGCGCCCGGCGCAGCCACAGCAGCGGGGCGGCGTGCAGCACCAGCAGCAGCGCGACCCCGGCCGCGGGGCTCGCGGCGAGCGGCACGAGGGCACAGCCGGCGAACGCGGCCGGCGCCGCCGCGCGGACCGGGCGGGCCCGGTCGCGGTCGCGTTCGCGGACAGGAAGGACGGCACGTACGCACCAGTCACCGCCACCGCCACTCGTAAGCGGGTCGCCGGTCATGCGGATCATGGGACGCCGGCTGCTCGCCGAACGCCTCGCAGGCTGCGCGTCGTTCGCCGTACGACCTCCACGGCCGCCGCCCCCGGGCGCCGCCTCCCGACCGCCCGGCCCCGCCGTCAGGCGACCGCCCGCCGCCTCGACCCGCCGCCGCATCCCCGCGAGACCGCGCCCGCCGGAGCGCACCGCCGCAGCCCGGTCACCCCCCGTCGCGCGCCTGTTGGCCACGGTGAGGACCAACTCCTCCGCCCCGTAATGCAGTCGTACGGTCACGGCGGCGCCCGCCGCGTGCCGGATCGCGTTCGTCAGCGACTCCTGCGCCACCCCGTACGCGGCCGCCCCGACCCCCCCCGGCAGCGCCGTGGCCCGGCCCGTCACCGCCAGCGTCACCGGGAAACCCAGGTCCGCGAGCCTGCCGCAGAGGGCGGCGAGCCGCCGGTCGAGCGGGCCGTCGTCCGCCTCGTCTGCCGCGGCATCCACCAGCCGCGCCAGCGTCGCCAGGGCCACCCGGCCCGTGGCCGCCGCCCCCGCCAGCGCCTCGCCCGCCAGCTCCGGGCGGCTGTCGACCAGCCGCAGCGCGGCGGCACTCTGCACCGCGACCGCACTCAGATGATGCCCGGCCGCGTCGTGCAACTCGCGCGTCAGCCGCTCCCGTTCCGCGGCGGCGGCGGCGTCCCGCTCCCGCGCCACCCCGGCCAGCCGCACCGCGACCCGCGCCCGCCGCGCCACCCGGTGCCACCGCAGCCGCCCGCACAGCACGATCAGCAGATGCGCCGCCGCCCCGGCCAGCAGCTCGTCGAGCAGCGCCCACGCCGACGAAGCACCCGCCACCGGCGCTCCCACGACCGCCGTCGCCACCGCCGCACCGGCCGACATCCCCCGTACGCCGCCGTGCACGGCCAGCGAGAACAGGGCCACCCACACCGCCAGCGGCAGCGCCGGCGCCACCGCCGCCTCCGGGCCCAGCGCCTCCGCGCCGCCGTCGAGCAGCAGCACCGCGGCCAGCACCACCGCGGGCGCCCGCCGCCGCCACACCAGCGCGCCCGCCGCCGCGACCACCGCCGACAGCCCGCACACCGCCGCCCAGCCGGCCTCCGCACCACCGGAAGCCCACACCGCGAACACGACCGCCTGCCCGCCCGCCAGCACCGCCGGTACCGCGACGTCCGCGGCAACCGGCCACGTCCGGCCCCCCGTCCGCTCCATCCCGCCAGCGTAGAGCCGCCCGCCAGGACACCGTCTCCCCCCGGAGGCGGAGACGGCCCCCGCCGGCTGACCGACCCCGGTGCGTACCCGGGCACGACGCGCCCGCCCCCGTTGCCGCGTTCTGCTGGCCGTATGACGGACGACGACCAGAGGCCCGCAGCCGCGGCGCACCACGACCAGGCCCGCCACGGCGCGGCCGAGCCCGACCGCCGCACCCTCGTACGCGGCGGTCTCGCCGTGACCGCCGCCCTCGCGGGCGGCTCGGTGCTCGCGGCCGGCGGCGGCCTCGCCCGCGCGCGGGAATCCGCCCCGGAGGCAGACGTGATCACCGTTCCCGGCGAGCGCCCGCTGCGCACCAACATCCCCGTCGCCCGCGACCCCAGGGCCGCCGGCGGCGCCTACCTCGCCCTCGCCACCGCCGAACCCCCGCCCGCGCACGGCTGGTTCGCCACCTACGCCGTCGACGTCCCCGCCGCCGGCGTCCACCGGCTGACGGCCGTCGCCACCGCCCCGGTCGAGCAGCCGCACGCCGCGGAGCCGGGGTCGTACGCCGACCTCACCGCGGGCGACGCCCCGCGCAGGACGCTCGCCGGCGCCCAGCCGCACTGGTACGAATCCCCGCCCGCCTGGGGCGACCTGGCCCGCCTCACGCTCGGTGACGTCGAGCTGCGCCGCGGCCGCAACCTCATCACCTTCACCGTCGACCAGCCCACCGTCCTGGAGGACTTCACCGGATACCGCTTCCTCCTCGACGAGTTCACCCTCACGCCCACCGGCCTCGCCCTGTGCACCGTCCACCTCGGCGACCCGGCCGCCGGCCTCGGCCTCTGGCGCGGCGACGGCCCCGCGGAACTGCACTTCGGCCTCGGTGGCAGGGCACGCCAGGCACGTACGGTCACGTACACGCTCCTCGACTACCACTCAGCCACCGTCACTTCCGGCACCGCGACCGTCCCCGCCGGCGCCGCGAGCGCCACCGCACCGCTGCCCCCGGACCTGCCGCCCGGCAACTACCGCGTCCGGGCGGCCCTGGACACCGCCCCCGCCGACACCGTCACCGGCCACTTCGCCCGGCTGCCCGAGCGGCGGCCCGCCGCAGGGCGGGCAAGCCGCTTCGGCGTCAACGTCGCGACCTTCGCGCTCGTGCCGCCCGCCCGGCTCGACGCCTTCGCCGCCGGGATGCGGGAGATGGGCGCCGGCTGGGTACGCGACGGCAGCTCCTGGCCCGCGGCCCAGCGCGCGCCGCGCGGCCCGTACGACAGCGGCCTCTACGGCCGTACGGTGCGCGCCTTCCACCGCCACGGCCTCCAGGTGCTGGAGGTCGTCTCCCCGCCGCCCGCCTGGGCGATGACCGGGACCTCCGTCCCGCTGCCCGCCGACCTGCGCGACGCCTACCGCTACGCCGCCCACCTCGCCGGCCGCGGCAACGCCACGGTGGCCGACGCCCTGCACCTGTCCAACGAGCCCGACGTCGACGACACCGCCAGTACCGGCGACCAGCACGCGGCGTACGTCAAAGCCGCCGCCCTCGGCATCGCCGGCCGCCCGCACCGGCCACCGGTGGTCCTCCCCGGCATCGCCACCGCCGGGCCGTTCCAGGACCTCATGCTGCAGAACGACGTCGCCCGCTACGCCGACGCCTGGAGCTTCCACGGCTACCCGGTGCCCGGCGAGGACCCCGAGTTCCCCGCCGCGGCCGAGGAACAGCGGGCGCTGCGCGACACCTACGGGCCAGGGCTGCCGCTGTGGATGACGGAGTGCGGCGCGATGCTGCCGGCGGAACCCGGCCGCGACCTCACCCACGAACGGCAGCTCGTCCAGGCCCGCTACCTCGTGCTGTCCACCGTGGAGAGCCTTGCCGAGGGCACCGCGCGGCACTTCTGGTTCTGCGCCCCGCCCTGCACCGACGACGGCGTCTCCTTCGCGCTGCTCGACCGGGAGTTCCAGCCGTGGCCCTCGTACAGCGCGTACGCGGCCCTGACCTCGCTGCTCGGCGCGGCGGACTACGTCCGCACGCTCACCGAACTGCTGCCCGCGGCAGCCGGTTTCGTCTTCCGCGACGGGCCGCGGACCGTCACCGTCGTGTACGCACCGGGCCCGGGGCCCGCCGACGTGCCGGTGCCCGCCGGTGCGGACGGACGGGCCGAGCGCTACGACATCATGGGCGCCCACCGCGGCACCCACGTCCGCTCCGCCGCCGGTACGGTCCGGGTCCCGGCGGCGCCCGACCCGTACTACCTGGTGAGCCAGACCCCGGAGGCCGCCGCCGCGCCGGGTCCGGCGGTCGTCCGCAACCGCCGGGCACCGCTGTCGGCAGCCGAACACATCGTGCTCGGCCAGCGGTTCGCCGCCGCCAACGCCGCGCCGGGCAAGGCGGACGGGGACGCCCCGCCGCCGCTGGGCTACCGGCTGACCGCCACCACCCGCATGTCGGTCGACGTCTACAACTTCGGCGACGCGATCCGGACCGTCGCGGTCACCGGCCGCGCCTTCGGCGGCTGGTCCGTCGCGCCCGCGGGCACGGCGGAGGTGACGGTCGGGCCGATGGGCCGCGAGAGCGTGGAGTTCACCGTCACGGCGGGCCCCGGGGTACGGCGTGGCGTCGACTACCCGCTGGCCTTCGAGGCCGCCCTCGCGGCCGGCCCGGACCCGCTGCCGGTGCCGCCGTCCGTCTCCCGCATCCAGTACGCGACCCGCCGCCGCCCGGGCCGTGCGGTCCCCCTGGCGCCGCGCGTCGACCGGCTCTCCCCGAAGGACGGCGCGACGGCCGCGGGACCCGGGGTCCGGCTGCGCGCCCGGGTCACCGACCGCCTGTCGGGCGTCGGTGCGGACGGTACCGAGGTCGAGGTCGACGGCCGCCCGGTGCCGCACCGCTTCGACCCGGCCACCGGCCGGCTCACGGCGTCGCTGGTACTGCGGCCGGGGCGGCACACGGTACGTATCCGCGCGCGGAACGCGGCGCACGCGGCGGCGCTGGCCACGACGACGTTCACGGTCCGCGAGGGCGCCTGACCGGGGCGCCGGCCGGGGGAGCGGGGGAGGGGACGGCGCCGGTGCCGCGGCGGCCGTCCCCCGATCCGGTCGCGGCACGCGGACACGTCCGAAACCTTCAAGACCGCCGCCCGCGCCGCTGCCATCGTGGGCGTATGACCGCAGACCTCGCCGCCGCCGCCTCCTTCATGGCCACCCACGCGCGCCTCCTCGACCGCCGCCGCTTCGAGTTGCTGGTGGGCGGGACGGAACCCGCCGCCGTGCTCGCCGCCGTCGACGGCTACCGCAACCCCGACGGCGGCTACGGCTGGGGTCTGGAGCCGGACCTGCGGGCGCCGGAGAGCCAGCCCGGCGGCGCGCTGCACGCCTTCGAGGCGTTCGTCGACGCCGCCCCGGCCACCACCCCGCACGCGGCGCGGCTCTGCGACTGGCTGCTGTCCGTCACGCTGCCCGACGGCGGGCTGCCCTTCGCGCTGCCCGTGGCCGACCCGGCCGGCTGCGCGCCGTTCTGGACGCAGGCCGACCCGGCGGCCTCCGCGCTGCAGAGCACCGCGTTCGCCGCCGGCACCGCGCTGCGGCTGGCCGCGCACGACGCCGCCGTCGCCGCCCACCCCTGGCTGGAGCGGGCCACGAGCTACTGCCTTGCCGCCATCGAGAACATCGGCGACGAGCCGCACGCCATCGAGCTGTCCTTCGCCATCCGCTTCCTCGACGCCGCCGCCGACACCCGCCCGCAGGCCACCGCCCTGCTGGAACGGCTGCGCCCGCTCATCCCCGGCGACGGGGTGCTGCCCGTCGCGGGCGGCTCGGAGGGCGAGGCGATCCGGCCGCTCGACGTCGCGCCCGAGCCCGGTCGCCCGGCGCGCACGCTGTACGCCCCCGAGGTGGTCGCCGCCGAACTGCTGCGGCTGGCCGCGGGGCAGCAGGAAGACGGCGGCTGGCTGGTCGACTTCGGCTCGTTCTCGCCCGCCGCCGCGCTGGAGTGGCGCGGCTACCGTACGGTCGGCGCGGTGGCGGTGCTGAAGCAGAACTCCCTGCTCTGAGCCGCCTTCGCGCGGGGCTCAGCCGCGGGCGGCGGCCGGCTCGGGAACGGCGCGCGCCGGCTCCGGGGCCTGAGGCACCTCGGGGGCGCCGGCGCCGGGTGCCGCCTGCGCCGCCTCGGCGAGGGTGTCGACGGCGGACTGCACGAAGGCCCGTACCAGCGGCGTCTCGTGCGCCGTACGCCAGATCAGCCCCCAGACGCCCAGCGGCTGCTCCGTGATCGGCACGTACGCGATGCCCGGCCGCGGGAAGTGCCGCGCCGCCTCGCCCTGCACCACGCACACCGCGTCCCCGGCCGCGACGACCGCCTGCGCCTCCTGGAACGTGGCGATCTTCGGCCCGTCCGCGGGGATCGGCCGCCCCGACGGCGTACGCGCCGGCATCAGGGCCTCCATCCAGTACGCCGGGACCGGGTTCACCGGCTGCGGGAACGAGCAGTCCGCGAGGTCTTCGAGGCTCACGGACCCGCGGGCGGCGAAGGGGTGTCCTTCCGCGACCATCAGCACGTGCGGCTCGCGGGCCAGCACCGGGCCGACCGTCAGGTCGGGCTCGCGCACCGGGAGCCAGGTGACCTCCAGGTCGACCTCGCCCGCCCGCAGCATCCCGAACGGGTCGCTGAAGACCACCTCGCGGAAGCGCAGCTCGACGCCCGGGTAACGGTCCTTGAAACGCGCGAGGATCGACGCCTGGTCGAACGCCTGGGCGCACATCAGCCCCAGCGTCAGCACCCCGGTCGTGCCGCGGGCCGCCGCGGCCGCGGACTCGATGCCGTCCTGGATCCGCTGATAGCCCGCCTTCAGATCGTCGTGGAGCCGGGCCCCGATGGCCGTCAGCTCCACCCGGCGGCTGGTGCGCTCGAAGAGCGGCGCACCGATGCGGCGCTCCTGCTTGGCGATCGACTGGCTGACGCGTGCCTGCGAGACGTGCAGCCGCTCCGCGGTCCTGCCGAAGTGCAGCTCCTCGGCGAGCGCGAGGAATATCTCTATGTCCCGCAGCTCCATCCCGCACCCCCGTATCGCCTGGCCGTGGCCGGAAACCGGCTCCGTCACCGGAGCGTATCCCGCCTGCCCCGCCGCCGTCACCCTCAGGCCGCCGCGCCGTGACCTGCGGCGGAGGCGGACGCGGGGGTGGCGGCGGGGTGGGCCGCGGCGGCGGTGGCGTCCCGGCGGCGGGCCGCGGCGCCGTCGACGAGCCGCAGCAGCGCCCCGGCGTCCGGCCGCCCGCCGACGACGCTGATGTCGACGCCGACGCGCGCCGCCTCGCACGCCGCCGCCCGGCTCAGCGCCACCACCGCGCAGGTGCCGGCCCGGTCCAGCGCGGTGCCCGGGGCACCGGTCGGGGCGACGGAGCCGCAGAGCTGCAGCAGATGTCCTGAGCGCTGCTCGTACAGCAGCGGCAGCACGGCCTGCGCCACCCACAGCGGGCCGAAGAACGCCGACTCCAGCCGCGCCCGCGCCGCCGGCTCGGGTATCCACCCGACCGGCGCGGCCGCGTCCCCGGCGGCGTCGCCGGGGGAGGGGCGCGGCGGGCGGGCGTCGTTGACGACCGCGTCGAGGCGGCCGAACCGGTCGGCCGCCGCGCACACCGTCGCGTTCACCGACCAGTTGTCGGACACGTCCAGCGCCCGTACGAACAGCCTGCGCCGGTGCTCGTCGTGCCGCGCCAGCAGCCGGTCCCTGGCGGCCTCGTCCGGTACGACGGCGGCGACCCGGTCGCCGCGGGCCAGCGCGGCCGCGGTGACGGCCCGGCCCGCGCCGTGTCCTGCCGTGGTGACGAACCAGACCCTGCCCGTACGTGCGGTGGCGGTCATGGACCTTGCGCCCCCTTCGGTGGCTGCGTGTGCTTCTGCCTTTTCGTCTGCGTGGACCAGCCTCCGCCCGGGGCGCCCGGCGAACAACGGCCGATCCGGCAACGACGGATAACCCGTCGGTTATGAATCCCCCGCCCCCATCGATAACCGACGGGTTATGGCACGTTCCCGGATCGGCCGTTGTTCGCCGGGCGCGCCGCGGCGAGGCTGGAGCCATGAGTTCACCGGTGGAGATCACCGTCGTACGCGACGCCGCGCCGGCCGCCGCCGCATGGCGCGCGGTCGTCGCCGCTGCGCGGGCGGCGGACCTGCCCGGCGTGCCCGGGCCGGTACGGGAAGAGGTCCTCGCCGGACTGCGGGGGGACGCCCACGCCGGCGGCAGGATGCCGCCGGCGTGGGCGGCCACGGGGGCGGAGGGCGAGGTGACGGCCGTCGCGGGGGTGCGGCCGGCCTCGCCCGGCCCGGCCCGCACCACCGCGGACCTCCAGCTCTACGTCCGCCCCGCCGCCCGCCGCCGCGGCACCGGCACCCTGCTGCTGGCCGCCGTCGCCGCCGCGGCCCGGGAGGACGGCTGGACCGCCCTGCGGGCGGCCGCCCCCGCGTGCACACCGGCGGACGTCTTCTGCCTGCGCCACGGCTTCGTCCGCGAGCGCGTCGTCCACCACCTGCTGCTGCCGCTGGCCGAGGTGCACCGCGCCTGGCTGGCGGAGCTGGTCTACGCCGACCACCCGGGCTACCGCCTCACCACCTGGTACGCCCCCGCCATCCCCGCGCCCGGGCCGCCCGCCCCGGCCCGTACCGGACCCGCACCGGCCGCCGCCGACGACCCCGAAGGGCTCGCCGCGGCCGTCCCCGGCTTCGCCTTCGGCACCGCCTCGGGTGCGCCCGAGCCCGGCAGCGGCCGGCTGCTGACGGTGGCCGCGCTGCACACCGGCACCGGCGCCGTCGCGGGCTACACCGAAGTGCTCATCCCGCCCGCCCCCGCCCCGCGCGCCCAGCACTCCCACCTGGCCGTGGTGCCGGCCCACCGCCGCCGCGGCCTGGGCCGCTGGGTCACCGCCGAGGTGCTGCGCCGGCTGCACGCCGAGCACCCGCAGATCAGCGAGGTGGAGACCGCCGCCGCCGACGGCGACACGGCGGTCCTCGCCCTCGGCGAGCAGCTCGGCTTCCGCCCGTACCGCCGCACGCACGACTACCGGCTGCGCCTGCCCGGCTGAGCGCCCGCCCGGTGCCGGCCGGTCAGCCGGGGCCCGGGGCGGCGGTGAGCGAGCCGAGGAGCGCGAGCGCCTCGGCGCCGGGCGAGCCCGGCTCCGCGTGGTAGACGACCAGCTCTTGCCCCGGGGCGGCGCGTACGCCGAACGTCTGCATCGTCAGCGTCAGCGGACCCACGGCGGGGTGCGCGAAGCGCTTGTGCTCCAGCGCCTTGCCGCGGGCGTCGTGCCGGGCCCACAGCTCCGCGAACTCCGGGCTCGACTCCAGCAGTCCGGCGAGCACCTGCCGCACCCGCGGATCGCCGGGCGCCGCGCCGTGCCCGAGGCGGAAGCCGGCCACGGAGTTGCGCGCCACGTCGTGCCAGTCGCGGTAGAAGGAGCGGGCGGCGGGGTCGGCGAACACGATCTCCATCAGGTTGCGCGAGTGCGGCCAGCCCAGGAAGAGCGCGTCGGCGATGGCGTTCGAGGCGAGTACGTCGTACGCGCGGTTGTGGACGACCGCCGGGTTGTGCGGCCAGGCGTCCATGAGCGCGAGCAGGCTCGGCTCCACCCGGTCCTGCACCGCCGCGGCGCGGGCGCGCGGTCCGAGTCCCGCCAGCCGGAACAGGTGCAGCCTGGCGTCCTCGTCCAGCCGCAGCGCGGCGGCGAGCGCGTCGAGGACCTGCGCGGACGGCGAGTTCTCCCGGCCCTGCTCCAGCCGTACGTAGTAGTCGGCGCTGACCCCCGCGAGCAGGGCGACCTCCTCGCGCCGCAGCCCTGGCACCCGGCGGTGGCCGGTGACCGGAAGGTTCGCCGCGGCCGGGGTGACGCCGGCGCGGCGCGCGGTGAGGAAGGCGCCCAGCTCGGTACGTGCCATGCCCGCCATGCTAGGCACCGCGCCGGCGGACGTGCCTGGGTGCGCCGCACCCAGGAGGACGCCGGCTCTCCCGCGGGCGCCGCGGGCGGCCCAGCCTCGTAGCCATGACCACACAGCACGCAGAGCAGACCCCCGCCGTTTCGAAGACCGTCCTCGTCACCGGCGCCAGCAGCGGCATCGGCGAGGCCGTCGCCGCCCGGCTCGCCGCCGAGGGCCACCGGGTGGTGGCCGGCGCCCGCCGCACCGGCCGCCTCAAGGCCCTGGCGGAGCGCACCGCCGACGCGGCCGCCCGCACCGGCGGCACGCTGGAGCCCGTACGGCTCGACGTGACGGACCGCGCCGACGTCCTGGGCTTCGTCTCCGACGCCCGCGCCCGCCACGGCCGCGTCGACGTGTTCGTCGCCAACGCCGGGGTGATGCCGCTGTCCCGGCTGGACTCCCTGCTCGTCGGCGAGTGGGACCGGATGATCGACGTGAACGTCCGCGGGCTGCTCCACGGCATCGCCGCGGTGCTGCCCGTGTTCGGCGCCCAGGGCGCCGGGCACTTCGTCACGGTCGCCAGCGTCGGCGCCCACGAGGTCGTCCCCACCAGCGCCGTGTACTCCGCCACCAAGCACGCGGCGTGGGCGATCACCGAGGGCCTGCGACTGGAGGCCGACCCCTCGGTACGGGTGACGACCGTCTCGCCCGGCGTCGTCACCTCCGAACTCGCCGACTCCATCACCGACCCCGGCGCCGCCGAGGCCATGCGCACCTACCGCGCGCACGCGATCGCCCCCGGCGCCATCGCCGCCGCCGTCTCCTACGCCCTGTCCCAGCCCCCGGAGGTGGACGTCAACGAGATCGTCGTCCGCCCGGCCCACCAGCGCTGACGCTCACCACCACCGGTGCCGGTCACCGTGGATCCGCCGCCTGCCGAGCGGCTGCACCGCGCGGGCGTCGCCGTCGGGAAAGATGCTGCGGTAGTGGGCGATGGCGGCGGCGGTGGCCTGCACCGGGTGGGTGAGAAGGTGCCAGCGGACGCCGGGCAGATACGGGTAGGCGGTGGTGGAGCCGGTGTAGCGGTACGACTCGGTGCAGGCCGGCAGCAGCGCGTCGAACTCCACGTCGGGCACCGGGTGGGGGGAGGTGTCCTTGGATGCCGCGCACAGCAGCCGGTCCAGCGCCGGGTTCGGATCGCCCGGGTGGACGAAAGCGGCGACGACGGCGTAGTGCCCGCCTCCGTCCGGCTCCCCCTCCGGCGGGACCTGGTCGCCGTCGTCGGCCCGTACGTACTTCATATGCTGTTCGAGGGGAAAGGTCACACCGCCCACGGTGTGCTCGGACGGCGTGTGCCAGTGGACGTCCGCCAGCCGGTAGGTGCCGGCCCCGACGGTCAGCAGGAAGTCCCGGCCGGGCGGCGGCTCTGCCCGCACGGTCGCTTCTGTGGGTGCGCGCCGGGACCGGTCCGGCTCGCTGTAGCGCACGGACAGGTCCGTCCGAGCGGGGTGGTCGAACCGCAGCGCGGGCAGCGGCCCGGTGTCCACGGCCTGGGGACGGATGTCGACGGGGCTCTGGTAATAGGTGGACGACTCGTCGGCGGGCAGGCGGGGGAGTGTGGTCATGGAGGCGCTTTCGATGGCTGGGCGGCCGCCCGGGTTGCTACCGCCCGTCGCGGCGTACGGCTTCGTCGCGTACGGCCCAGTCCTTCCCGTTCTCCGGCCCTCCGTGATCGTCCGGAAGTGTGCAGTCGGCGCCGCCGTGTTGACCTCCTACCGCCTCCGGGATGCGGCATCGCGGCAGGGGAACGGTACTTTGGGCGCATGACAGCGGCTGCGGCAGGACCGCCCACGGATCCGGGGACGACCGAGGACGCGCAGGCACTGCGGTCCCTCATGCGCGCGGACCTCCGCGCCGCGATGAAGGCGCGCGACCGCGAGGTCGTCTCCGCGCTGCGCACCGCCCTCGCCGCCATCGACAACGCCGAAGCGGTCGAGGCCCCCGCCGCCGCCCCGGCGGACCAGGGGAGCGAGCACGTCGCCGGCGCCCGGTCCGGCGTCGGCTCGGCGGAGGCGGTCCGCCGGGTGCTCTCCGCCGAGGACGTACGCGCCCTGCTGCGCGAGCAGATCACCGAGCGCCGCACCGAGGCCGGGGGCTACGAGACGGCCGGCCGGGCCGACGCCGCGGACCGCCTGCGCCGCGAAGCCGACGCGCTCGCCGCGTACCTCACCCCGTAGAACCCTGCCTCCGCCTTGCCCCAGGGCCAACCGGCCCCGGCGGCAGGGGAGTTCGGCACGGGCCGATGTCAGTGCCCCTCGGCAGAATGAGGGCGTGAGACACGTCCGACGAACGGAGGCGACGATGGCGGACGACACCGCCGAGGTGACCGCGGCCCAGGCATACCGCCGGCTGGTGCGCAGCGCGCAGGCGGCGCTGGCCGAGCCCGGCGCGCCCGGGCTGGCCGCGGCGGTGCTGGCCGGACCGCTGGCCGACGCCGACCGGGCGCTGGCGGCCGCCGGCCTCGCCGGGAACGAGCCGCGGTTCTTCGCCGTCGTGCGCAGCGTGACGGCGCTCCCGACCCCGGCGCCCGGGCCCGCACCGACGTAGCACGCGGCCGCGGAAGTCACCGGCCGGTCCAGAAGCCGCACCGGTGGTCCGCCGCGAACGGGGTGGGCCCGATGGCGCCGTCGGCCAGCCCCAGCACCGTGGTCCCGCCCTCCGCCCGCACCGGACGCCACCGGGGCAGGCCGGCGCGGTTGGGGTCGCCGCGGTGGGCGAAGGCGGCCCAGTAGCCGGTCATCGCCGCGGTCAGGTCCTTGGGGCCCGGCTCCGCCCACGGCAGGCCGAACAGGTAGGGCAGATCGGAGCCGTGGTGCGCACCGTAGGGGAAGCCCTCGACCACCGTGCCGCTGTCCTGGCGCAGTTCGTACGCGTACACGGGTGCGTGCCGGGCGGCGGAGGCGGCGGTGGCCAGCGTCGGGCAGGCGCCGATCCGGGCGCCCCGGTCGGTCAGCAGCCGCGACAGCGCGAGCACCGGGCTCGGGTCGCCGGCGGCCGGGTAGCGCCGCAGCACGGCGGGGGCGTCGTCGCCGAACGTCGCGGTGACGACGTCGGCGTAGCCGCGCGCGGTGAGCGGGCGGCCGCCGAGGTCGTACGCGTCCGGGACGAAGGAGCGCATCTCGTCCCGGGTGCTGCCGATGAGCAGCGGGATCCCGGCCGCCGAGCCGCGCCGCAGCGCGGTCCCCGGCTGCCGCGGCAGGAACGGCGTGCCGGCGACCGGCCCCCAGGCGTCGTCGGTGGTCGTCCCGGTGACCGGCGCCGCCATGTCCCCCAGCGCCTCGAGCAGGTCGGCGACCGGCGCCCGGCGCAGGCAGGCCGCGACGTCCGCGGCCCGGGCGCAGCCGACGGCACGGGCCGCCCGCGCACCCCTGGCGTCGGCGGCGGCCTTCGTCAGGACCGGGTTGGCGCAGGCGCCGCTCTGCACGGCGGCTCGCTGGAAGAGGCCGCGGGAGGCGGGCGAGGCCAGGTGCGCGCAGACGCTGCGGGCCCCGGCCGACTGCCCGGCCAGCGTGACGCGCCCGGGATCCCCGCCGAACGCCGCGGCGTTGGCCCGGACCCAGCCGAGCGCCCGGGTCTGGTCCATCAGCCCGTGGTTGCCCGAGACGGCGCCCCGGTCGTCCAGCGCCGGGTGGGAGAGGAACCCCAGCGCACCGAGGCGGTAGTTGACGCTCACCACGATCACGTCGCCGGTCGCGGCCAGCCGTCCGGCGTCGTAGTCGGATCCCGCGCCGGTGGTCAGCCCGCCGCCGTGCAGCCAGACGATCACCGGCAGCGGCCCGGACCGCTCCGGCCGCAGCGGCGCGGTGACGTCGGCGTACAGGCAGTCCTCGCCGCCGCCGGAGGGCTGCGCGCACTTCTGCCCCGCGGCGCCGGCGTCGCGCACGCCGGACCACGGGCGCGGCGGCCGGGGCGCACGCCAGCGCAGCTCGCCGACCGGCGGCCGCGCGTACGGCACGCCCCGGAACCGCAGGACGCCGCCGTCGCGCACGCCGCGCAGCAGCCCTCCGTCCACCCGTACGAGAGCGGGATCGGGCACGTCGGCGGCGGCCGCCACGGCCAGCGGGGACAGCAGGGAGACGACGGCCAGGCAGAGCGCGGTGACACGGGCACGTAAGGACATGCCCCACAGCATCGGCCGCGCCGCGCCCGCCCGCGTCCCCCGCCGGACGGCTCCGCCGCTACTCCCTGTGGCGTAGCCGCCCGCCCGCGGGACCCCTCCCGGGCGCGGGGCCGCAAAGTAGGAGCCGGCGGGCCGCCGGCGGCACCGCGGCCCGCGCCGACGACGTCGGCATCCAGGAAGGGGACGGCACCATGAAGACGATCGCCCGTATCGCCATGACGTCCGTGCTGGCGCTCATCGCGGTCCTCGGCCTCGCCGCCTGCGAGGACGACTCCAGCCAGGGCAAGGAGAACGCCGCCAAGCAGAGCAACTACGACGCCCTGGTGGCGAACCAGCCGGCCGGGAAGATGACCTACTCGCCGACCCGCGAGGCGATCAACGAGTGGGTGGAGACCTGGGGCAAGCGCGGGAAGCTGTCGTACGTCTACATCCAGAACGGCAAGGGCGAGTACGGGTACTTCGTCATGAAGGGCCTGCCCGTGCCCCGCTGCAAGAAGCTCACGCCGACCGAGGCGGTCGACTCCTCCTCGAACGGCAAGGTCGTGGTGGCACAGCCGGGCATGGACGGCACCTACGACTCGGGCTCGGCCTGCAACGCCTACTTCGGCTTCGACGCGACGACGGGCGCGTACGTGGAGTTCACGGTCGGGACGAACCAGTCGTTCTTCCTCTTCGACCAGCCCATGAAGATGCCGGAGTACGCGAACGCCACGCAACTCGGCCCGACATCGGCGGAGGACGTCGCCGACTGACCCGGAGCGGGTACCCGTACGGCGGACGGCTGCCCGGCGTCGGCACCGGCGCCCCGGCCCTGTGCCGCACCGGCCGGGGGCCGCTCACCTGTTCTCGCCGTACCTGCGGGCCTCGTACAGCATGATCGACGCGGCCACCCCGATGTTCAGCGAGTCGACCGTACCGACCATGGGAATGCGCACCCGGCGGGACGCCCGCGCCAGCAGGTACTCCGGCAGCCCCTCCCGCTCGCTGCCGAGCAGGAACGCGAGCGGCGGATCGTACGCGGCACTCCAGTGGTCCTCGTCCGCGGCACCCGACGCGGCGACCACCGCGACACCCCGCTCCGCGGCCCAGGAGAAGAACTCCGCCGCGTCGGGGGTGTGCACGACATCGACGGCGAAGAGCGACCCCATGCTGGCCTTGACCGCCGCCGGGGCGTACGGGTCCACCGTGTCCCCGATCAGGATCACCCCGGCTCCGCCGACCGCGTCCACGGTGCGGATGATCGTCCCGAGATTGCCCGGGTTGGCGATGCGGTCCAAGGCGACGAAGACCGATCCCGGCCCGGCGCCCAGGCTGTCCAGTCCGCCGTCCCGGCTGCGCAGGACGGCGGCGATACCGCTGGGCCCGTCACGGTCGACGAGCCGCTGGAACAGGTCCGTCCCCAGCCGCGCCACGGCCACGCCCGCCCGCTCCTGCTCCTCGACCATGCGCAGCGCCGCCTGATGGGTGAGCAACCCGGGCGCGACGAGAAGGGTCTCGACCTCCCACCCCGCCTCGATCGCGGACCACACCGGCTGCAGCCCCTCGACGACGAACGCCCCCTCACGCCGCCTGTGCTTGCGGCCGGCGAGCAGCTTCACCCGCTTCGCGAGCGGGTTGGCGGCGCTGGTGATGGTGTCGGTCATGGTGCTCTTTCGTGGTCGCGGTCCGGGTGAGGGTACCGAAGCGGGCGGGAGGCGCCAAAGCGGCCGCACGAAGCGGACCCCGCCCCGAATTCCCTCTTCGCGGCCACCGCTTCACGCGTTTCACGGCGGGATTGCAGAGAGATAAGCGGGCAGCCGATTTCCCCGCCGGAACGCTTATCCGGCTGAACGCACGGCCTTGTTCTTCTTGATTCAGGCAGGGCGGCACAGGGCCGCTCTCCGGATCCAGGAGGATTCATGCGTAGGACTGGTGCTCTCGCCGTCGCGCTGTCGTCGGCGGCACTGCTCGGCTTCACCGCGCTGGCCGCCGCCCCCGCGGCCTCGGCCGCACCCGCCGGCGGCGACGGGAAGCCCGCCGAGGCTGCCGCGTACGCGGCGACCGCGACCGCCGGCGAGGGCGAGGGCGGCGACGAGATGCCGTACGGCGTGGCCCTGCGGATGCACGACGACGGCTCGATGTCGGTCGTCGCGCTGACGGAGGACGACATCGACGACGAGAGCGGCGACTGGCACCCCGCCGGGTAGTACCTGCCAGCGAGCGGCCCCCCGGCGCCGGCCCGTGCCGGGGGGCCGCGCGCCGCCGGGAGACCGAGTCGCAGATCACCGCGGGCGCACGCATGATGGAAGGGAGTATCTGTCCTGGTACCTGCACCTGCGGCTACCGGCAGCGAGGAGACGTCGTGCACGAGAAGCTGCTCCACAGAGCAGGCGACCGGCTCACCCACCGCCACCATGCCAGGCCCTCCGCCACTGCCAGGACCGGAACCGAAGGGCTCGTACTCGACCCGGCGAAGATACGCGCACTGCGTGCGGGCACGCTCGGCCCGCGGGACGAGGCCGGTCTCGCCCGGGAGGTGGCCGTGCTCCTGCCCCACGGCTGGGACCTGCCCTACAAGCTGAAGGCGGCGCTCCAGGAGATCATCGCGCACCTGGGCAGCGAGGCGGAGCTGATGAAGTGGCTCGACACCCACCCGGGCCGCCCCCGGCTCACGGCACGGATCTACGCCTTCCTCGGCGTACTCGATCAGCACGGCGGCACACCGGAAGTGGTCCGGGCCCTGCGGGAGTCCCGCAGCCGGGAGCCCTACCCGCCGGGCCTGCAGCATGTGCTCGTACCGCAGACCGACGCGGAGACCCTCTCCGACCTCGGCTACCGGGTCGAGGCCCTCCTCGCGGACGGGGAGGACGAGAAGGCCACGGCGCTCGCTCTCGCCACGGCCGACTGGCTGCGCCAGTCGCTCTCCGCAACTCCGCAAACCGGTCTCGCCGGCCTCGCCGACACGGTGACCCGCGTCCGGACGGCCATCGCCCGGTCCTGACACGGGAGGCACACGGCGGTCTCGGTCGAGCCGCCGCCCAGCGACCGTGGTGGTGCCCGGCCGCGATCCGAAGGATCGCCAGGCCGGCAGTGGGCGGCCGGCGTGCGGAAGGCGCCCGGTGGACGAGGCGGTGGGCGGCTCGCGGCGGGGGTGTCAGATCCCGGGTCTAATCTTCCGTCACATGCCCTCAGCCACCGCGACGTACAGCTACTGCGCCTCGTCCGTCTTGGATGCCGCCGTGCACGCCCTCGCGCTGCAGACGAGCGGCGGACGTACTCCAGCCGGAGCCGCCGCTCACCCCCGCTTCTTCGACGGCACCCTCACCGAACCCCAGGCGTCCGCCGCCGCGCTGCTCGCCGTCGCCGACGTGGCGGCCGCCCGGTACTACGATCCCGGGCTGACCGGTTCCGCGAGTCTGGATCCCGTGGTCACCGCGGGGGGCGGCTGGCTGCGGTTCGAGTCGTTCTCGGGCTGCTGCGGCGTGCATGCCCGGCTGGACGTGCCCCCCGCAGGACTGGACGGCGGGGAGGTCGGCCGCGGCACCACGAACGTCGACGTCAACCTCCCGCTGCGGGATGCCCTCGGGCGGCTCACCGGCCGTGAGCCGCTGGGCCTGACCGTCGGGCCCGACGAACTCGCCGTCCGGACGGGCGGCGGCCGGATCGTGGAGAAGAAGGTCCCGCTGCCCGACCGCTGGATACGCGGCTTCGCCGAAACACCGGTCATCGCTTCGCGGTTCGACCTGCGCGCCGAGGTGCCGGCCGCCGAGGCCCTCCGCTTCCTGCGCGCCCTCCCGCGGGCCGGTTCCGGCAATGCCGCACGCGGTGCGGAGTGGGTCGTCTCCCACAACGGGCGACTGCGCAGTACGTCCCGGCCCGCGCCCGGAGCCGTGTGCCTGCCCGGGCCGCAGCGCCTGACCTCCCTGCGCCGCGTGCTGCGCCACGCCCGCGGCCTGCGCCTTTACGGACCGCCGGCCACCGCCCGCAGCTCCGTGCAGGCCGCAGCCTGGGAGATTTCCCTTCCGGCCGGCCTCCGGCTGACGCTCACCCTCTCGCCCGAGACGGGGCGGGGATTCTCCGGCGAAGGGACGGTGCTGGACGATCTCGCCGGGCCGGACGTCGAGGCCGACGCCGAGCTGCTGTCCGTGCTGCTCGCCTGGGACTCCCGGATCGACCCCGCGGAGCTGGCCGCGGGGGCGGGACTGACGGTCGCGCGTACCCGCGCCGCGCTCACCCGCCTCGGGGTCGACGGCCGGGTGGGCTACGACCCCGCCGCCGCCGCGTACTACCACCGTGAGCTGCCGTTCGTCCCCGGCCGGGCCGAGGACCACAACCCGCGGCTGCGGGCCGCGCGCGCGATCGTCGCCGCGGGCGGAGTGCGCAGCCTGGGCGCGGGCAGCGCGGAGGTCACGACCGCCGACGGGCGCACGCACCGGGTGCGGGGCCTCGCCGCACCCGCCCGTACGGCGCCCGGGTGCACCTGCCTGTGGTGGGCCGAGCACCGGGGGCGCCGCGGGCCCTGCAGTCACGCCCTCGCCGCGCGCATCGCCGCGAACCACGCCGGGACCGGCACCCCGCACGACTCCCAAGCGCCCCAAGCCCGCTGACCACCCGACACCCACGCGGGGCGCCCGACGCGCACCGCATCGCCCTGCTCCCGCGACGTACCGACCGCGCCATCGCACGAAGGAGTGCCGCCCCACATGGCCGACCACCCGCTGTTCGCGCTCATCGACAAGGGGGACTACCTCGCCGTCCCCGATGCCCTGGCCGCCATGACCGCGGACGAGCGCCGCGCCGCCGTCCCCGAGCTGAAGGCCGCCCGTGCCTCGCTCAGCAGGGTCAGTCTGTGGACCTACGACGACCCGCGCCGCATCGCCGTCCAGCTCGCCGGCGCGGGGTGCCTCGCCGGCGCCCCCGCCGTCGCCGACTGGCTGCTCAAGGGCAAGACCCGGGTCACCTCCATACCGAGCTGGCGGCCCGACGCCTCCCTCATCGCCTGTCTGTTCGCCGACGGACCCCACACCCGCGACACCGGCTTCCAGGCCGAACTCGTCCGCCGCATCGCCGACAGCCGTCTCGACGAGGGTGAACTGCCCTACTACCACCTGGTCGTCGAGCTCATCCGGCGCTCCGGCTGCCCCGTCCCGGTCTCCGACGCGTTCGTCCTCACGTGGGCCAGGGAGACGGCGAGTCGCTACGACACCGACACGACTCCGCCGACCTGGGACGAGCGTCCGCTCGCCGTCGTCCTCGCGGACAACCCGTTCCTGCAGGCCCTCACCCACCGCCTGTTCGAGATCGACGGGGTGCCGGGCTACACGAATCTGAGCCCGTACTCCCGCGACGACCCCGAGTACTCCTGGCCCGCCGCGCTCGCTTCGCTCGCCGCCGACGGCACCCTCGACGCCGGCCGCCTCCACGACGCCGTGCTCGCTTCCCTGGTCAGGGGCACGGGAGCGGCCGCGGACGTCCGGTTCCGGCTCTGGACGCTGGAGCTGCTCGCGCCCTCGGCGGAGGAGTGCGCGACGTATGAGGACGACTACGTCCGTCTGCTCCTGGACGGCCCGTCCACCGTCGCCGCCCACGCCCAGCAGGTGCTGGCCGGGATCCTGGCGCCGGCCCGGGTCGTCGAAGTGTCGCGCGATGCGCTGCTGCGCCCGGAGAAGAAGCTGGTCCGGGCGCAACTGGGCTGGCTGGACCGGGTGGTCCGGGAGGAGCCCGCGATCGCGGGCGACGCGGTCGGGGTGCTGACGGAGGTACGGGACGCACTGGAGGACGCGGCCCTGCGGGAGCGGATCGAGCGGCTGATCGCCCGCCATCTGCCGGAGGATGCCACGGCGCCCGCACCGTCCGCGCTCCCGGAGCGCGAGCCGGAGATCGCACCGCCCCCGCCGCCGGCGGCGGTGCGGCTGGACGGCCCGGTGGACGACGATCCCGGGGACGTCGTGGCGGCCCTTCGCGTCTGGTGGCGCCGCCACCAGGACGACGGCCCGTTCGAGGACGCCCTGCTGGACCGCCTGATTCGCCACGCCCACCGGGACCGCGAGGGACTCGCGGCCGCGCTGCGGGCGGGGATCGCCGACCACCTCGACTGGTTCTCCCAGGCAGGGCACGAACCGTGGAACCTCCTGGGGGTGGCGGCGGTCGTGTGCGGGGTGCCGTACCCGGGCGGCCGGTCGATGTTCGACACCATGGTGGAAATCCGGGGCGGCGAACTGATCGACCGGCTCCGGAGGGGGGTCGCGACGCCCTTCCCGCTGGCCACCGCCACGCACGACGACGGCACGATCGAGACGGCCGAACTCGCCGCCCGGATCGCCGAGTACGAACGACTGGATGCCGAACCCGGCGCGGTGGACCTGGCGCAGGCGCTGCTACGGGTGGTGCCGGCGGACGATCCGGACGTGCGCGCCGCCGCCGAGGCGCTTGCCTCCCCGGCGGGGCGCCGCCTCGCCGACCGGCTCCGTACGGGTGGACGGGACAAGCCCCCGGCTGCCTACCCCGAGCCGTTCGCCACCCTGCTGGCAGGACCGCTCCCCGCCCAGGGACGCAGCCCTGTCCATACGCGCTCGGTGTTCCCCTGCCGTCCGGAGGACCTTCCGTGCGACCCGGAGATCCAGGCCGAGTGGGCGTGGTACGTCGCACGCCGCAACGGGGCACGTATGGACTGCCGGACCCTGGAGCGGCTCGCGGCGCTGCCCGGCCCCAAGGGCGAGGCGATGCACCGCGCACTGGCCGCGGGCCTCGACGAGGAGCGACGCGAGGACCGGGCGGCAGCGGTGGACGCATGGATCGTCCTGGTCTCCCGCGGGGAGCTGGACTCCGATCGGCTCGCCACGGCCCTCGGCGAGCTGACCGTACCGGTGGCGTCCCGCATCGCGTCCGCGACGAGGGACGCCTCGGCGGCCGTGGGGGCAAGGGCGGTGTGGCCCGTGCTGTCCGGGTTCCTGCCGGGGCTGCTGACGTCCGGGGCGGGCATCCACGGCCTGGGTGATCTGCTGGCGCTGGCGACGGACCTCGCCACCCGCGCCGGGACGACGGGGGAGATACCCGGCCTGGCGGAGGTGGCGAGCCGGCCGCCGAAGTCCCGCCTGGTGAAGGAGGCACGCCGCCTGCGCGGCGTCCTGACCGGGTGAGGACGGCCCGGGGGCACCGCGGTGCCCCCGGCCCCCGGGCATCGTCGCGTGCCCCGGCGCGCCGGCCCGCCTCGGCACCGTCAGCCGGTGGTCGGTACGCGCCTTGCCGACCTCAGCACATCCGCCCGATCTGCAACGCCCGCGCCCGCTCCCCGCCGTTCTCCGGGCGGATTCGCCGGCCAGGCAGTGCCGGTGGGAGACGATGGTGTGGCTGCCCGGGCCGTCGTGGCTCCGTGAGTCCAGGACGAGGGCGTCTCCGCCGGGACCCAAGGTGATCCGCTCGCCACAGAAGTCGCAGTTCCAGGCGAGCGACTCCAGGTCGGCAGGCCGGATGCTCAGCCGCACCGACACCGGCGGATACCAGCGGGTTATCTGCTGGACCACCGCGTCGAGCCGCGAACCCACGGGTGGAAAGAGCGCGATCAGTTCGTCATGGCTGCGCGCGGTCGAGGAGAACTGCTGGATCATGTCGATCGAGGCCGACAGACCGATGTCCTCGTATCCCGCGATCTCGACGCTCACGCCCCACGGGTGATGGCTCAGGACTTCGGCCCGGACCTTCTGGCCGGGCATCAGCGCCAGGCTCGCCGTCTCGAACCTCTCCATGAACCGCTTCTCCATCCCCGGCCGCGTCTGCCGGCGCTCACGTGTCGTCGACGCCCGGGTCCGCCGCCGTGCTCAGGACCCGCAACGCGTCATCGTATGGGCGGCGGTCGAACCGGAACGAGCCGGCCTGCTGCTTCTCTGCTGTGATCCGCCGACGGCCTCTCAACGTCGAACCGGCTGGGGCACCGGCCGTCGGTTCATGCCCCGGGCCGGCTGTCGTACCGGGGTTCTAGGGTCTTGCCCATGCCTCGCCACACACCCGGCCGTCCGGTCGACGTCGAAAGCCTCTTCCCCGAACTGCTGCCCTTCCGCCGTGAGTCCGTCCGTCTGCATCCACGTCCCGGTTCACCGACCTGTCATGACAGTTCGGTGGGAGGCCCCTTGCTGTGGCCTGCCGCGGAGCCCTGGCCGGTGTGCGGTGAGGAGCACCACGACCCGGACGGAACCCATGAGCCCGCGTCGTCGGTAGCCATGGTCCCGGTCGTGCAGGTCCGTCGTGCCGACGCGCCGTCCGTGCCCTTTCCCGAGGGCACGGACCTCTTGCAGGTCCTGTGGTGCCCCTACGAGCACGGCGAGTTCTGCTACCCCCTGCCCCGGGTCCACTGGCGCGACTCGGGTGCCGTCGGCGAGGTGCTGCCCACTCCGGTGCCGGCCGCTGAGCTTCCCGAGGACTGGTACCCGGCTTGCTGCGCCGTGCACCCCGAGCGGGTGACCGAGTACCCGAGCCGGGACCTTCCGGACGAGGTGCACCGCGAACTCCAGGGCCGCTTCGACGAACTGCTGGCCGACACGGGTCTGCTGTACACCTACCACCTGGCGGAGGCCCCGGGGATCAAGCTCGGCGGCTACCCGGGCTGGGCGCAGGAACCGGTCTGGCCCGGCTGCGAAGGGTGCGGCAACCGGATGGAGCATCTCCTGACGGTGGCGAGCTGGGAGTTCGACGGCGAGTCCTGGCGTACGTGGCTGCCCGAGGAGGACCGGTCCGGCGAGGACGCCTCGGGTGGCCGGGGCTGGAAGGACGACGCTCACAACCCCGCCGGGCTGTCCCTCGGCGACGCCGGGGGTGTCTACGTCTTCGAATGCCGTACCTGCCCCGACCGCCCCACCGGACACTGGTTCGACTGCTCCTGACGGCATTCGGCTCCCGGCCGGGACCGTTCTGCCGCGTTGCCGGCAGTCGGCCCTGCTGATCCGCGAACGACCGCACGGATATCGTTCGCTGAACCGTGCATGCAGCGTACGCTGCGGGATGTGGCTCGGGATGATCAGGCTCGGTTCGATTCGGTGGACGCTCTGGTGGCGCGGTCGCGGGCGTTGCCGGCGCCGGCGGAGCGCCGGCGGTTGCGGGTGGCGCATGGGCTGACACAGCAGGAGGTTGCCGATGCGTTGAGGGTGCGGCGGGCGACGGTAGGGGCCTGGGAGAGCGACGATCCCGCCCGCCGTACGGAGCCGCGTCCACCGGAACGCGACGCCTACGCCCGGCTGCTGAACCGGCTCGCCGAGCTCTACCCGCCGCCGGCCGTGCCCGGTCCGGCGCCCGCCGGCGACGTGCCGGCCGGGGCGGAGTCTCCCGCCGCCCCCCGGGTGCAGCAGACCGCCACGGCGCCGGCCGCGGGCCCGGACTCCCGGCGAGGCAGTGCCGGGACCCCCGGGCCGTCGCCGGTGCCGGCAGCGACTCCGGGGCCGCGGACGGCGCGGTCGTACGCGCAGAAGGCGGCACCCGCCGCCGCGGGCCGCTACCCGGCGGGCCCGCTGGCGGTGCTGGACGGTGCCGGCCTCGCCCACCTCGCCGACGGCCGTACGGTGCCCTGCCCCGCCGGCTCCGTCGTCGACCTGGTCGACTGGACCCTGCGGTCGGGGCTCGGCGCCGAGCGCCTGCACCGGCACGGGCAGGACGCCGACCCCCTCGTCGTACTCACC
This sequence comes from Streptomyces sp. NPDC004134, assembly GCF_042874195.1. Lineage (NCBI taxonomy): Bacteria > Bacillati > Actinomycetota > Actinomycetes > Kitasatosporales > Streptomycetaceae > Streptomyces > Streptomyces sp. NPDC004134. The sequence goes on from NZ_JBIAMS010000026.1 coordinate 57,077, forward strand.
GAAGCCGCCGCCGAGCGGCTCGGGTTGCCGCTCCGGCTGGACAACCGCGCGCTCGACGACGGGATGCGCCTCGCGGAGGACCACCCGGCGGTACGCGAGATCCTGGCCGCCGGCTGGAAGCTGACGCGGCGCGGGTTCGGCCCCTGGCCGCGGATCTACCGCCCCGCCGAGCACGGCCGCCGCCGCTGCGTACAGCTCGCCGTCCTGGCCTGGGACGCGCTGGAGGACCGCGCCTGGCCCGGCGCCGGCGACGTGCCTCCCGGCGAACTGGCGCGCATGCTCGGCACGTACACGGCCCGGGTGCTCACCCCCCGCGGCTCCACCGCCGTCAACGGCCTGGAGCTGATGACCGCGCTGCGCCCGCCGACCCGCCCGGTCCGCGACGGCGCCGGCTGGACCTCGGGACCCGTACCCGGATCCCTCGCCGCCCCGGTCGACCCCGCCCCGCCGGAGGCACCGGAGGAGCATCCGGTCGCCGAAGGCCGCCCCGCGTGGCAGGCGCTGGACGAGGAGGCGTACGACTGGGTACGCCCCGGTGGCTTCACCGACGCCGAGTGCGAGCTGCCGTACGTGATGGGCCTGGACGTCAACATGGCGTTCGCCGCGGCGGCGAACCGGCTGACCGTGGGCCTGGACGCCCCCGTCCACACCGACGGCCCCCGCTTCGACAAGAAGATCCCCGGGTCCTGGTACGTCGACCTCTCCCACATCGAGCTGGACCCCCGCCTGCCCGGTCCCTTCACCCCCACCGGCGACCGTCCCTCCGGCCCGGCCTGGTACGCCACCCCCACCGTCGCCTACGCCGCCGAACTCGGCTACGACGTCGCGCCGCTGGAGGCGTGGCTGCGGCCGGAGCCGGGCGCGTACCTGGACCCGTGGTACGAGCGGCTGCGCGACGCGTACCTGGCCACGATGGCCGACCTCGGCGTGACGAAGGACCTCACCGAAGCCGGCTACCTGGCCGCGATGGACGGCCACAAAGGGGTCGACCCGGCTGCCGCGGCGGTCCTTTCGGCGATCAAGGCGACCGTCAAGGGCGGCATCGGCAAGCTGCGCGAACGCGCCCAGGGCAAGGCCAAGTTCCGCACGAACCAGCGGTGGCCGGCCCTGGAACGGCCGACCTGGCGGCCGGACATCCGGGCCGCGGTCATCGCCACCGCCCGGGTCAACATGCACCGCAAGATGGTCAGGATGGCCGCCCACGGCCGCTACCCGGTCGCGGTGCTCTCCGACTGCGTCGTCTACCCGGCCGCCACCCCGTCACCGCTTGACCTGCTGCCCCGCACCCCCGACGGCAAGCCGGCCCCCGGCGTCTTCCGCCTCGGCGTCAGCCCCGGCATGACCAAGCTCGAAGGCGTACGCGATCTGTGGTGGGCCGCCGAGGTCATCGAGCAGCACTACAACCCCGCCCGGCACATCAAGGACGACCCGACCCGCGACGGCGAGGAGTGAGCGGTGGCGACGATCGGAGAGTCCCTCGAAGCGGCGCTGCAGGCCACCGCGACCCGCCCCATCCCGGTGAGCCCGCAGGCGCGGATGCGGTTCCTCGTGAAGACGGAGCAGGGTTCGACGCGCCGCGCCGCGGCCCGGCTCGGCTGCTCCCGGCGCCAGGTCGAGCGCTACCTGGCCGGGCAGGCCAAACGCCCCACCCCGCGCCTGGCCGCGGCCCTGGAACGCGAGGTCCGCAAGAGCTGGCAGCCCCGCGTACGGGCCCGGGCCGTCCGGCAGGCCGCCCAGCGCGGCGCCGTCGTGGAGACCCGCGCCCGCTTCGGCTTCACCGCCGCCCCCGGCTCCACCGACGACCCCCGCATGCGCCGCATCACCGAGCTGCTTCCCCCGGACATCACCGCCCGGCTCCTCGCCCAGCATGCCGCGGGCGCCGACGAGACCGAACTGCGCGACCTCCTCGGCGCCGGCCTGGGCCACGCCTACTTCCAGGACCGCGGCCGCCGCGCGGCGGGCCTGGAGGTGACGGTCACCGACATCGACCACCTCGACGTCGACCTGAGCTGAGCACTTTTCTCCGCCGTCGGCGGAAACCCCGCGGCTCGTCAGTCGGGCTGCTTCTCCATGTGCGCGAGGATGCGGTCCGAGATCCGGGCGAGCGCGGCGAGTTCCTCCTGGGCGAGGGCGCTGACGAACAGCCGGCGGACTTGCGCGACGTGCAGCGGTGCGGCTTCCTCGATCGCCTCGTAGCCGGCCGGGGTGGCCACGATGAACGATCCGCGCCCGTCGTCGGGACAGTCCTCCTTGGTCACCAGGCCGCGTTTCATCATCCGCCCGACCTGGTGGGACATCCGGCTCTTCTCCCACTCCACCAGCTTCGCCAGCTCCATGAAGCGCATCCGCCCCCCGCCGCTCTCGGTGAGCTTGACGAGCACCGTGTAGTCGGACGCGGACATGCCGGAGTCGGCCTGGACCCGGCGGGAGAGCCGCCCGATCAGTTTCTCCTGCATCCGGACGAAACTGTCCCAGGCGGCGGTCTGCTCCGAGGTCAGCCAGCGAGGCGTTGCGTCCATGGGGGGAGCGTAACGAGGCCGCCGGGGGTCCTCTATCCGGCGGACGCGGCGATCTCGAATCAATGCCCAGAACGTCCGGGACGCCGCGAGCGCGGCGCCCTTGCCGCCGCCTTGCCGCGCTTGCGTGGTTCACCACCGCCACGTCAACGCCCCGGCCCAGGCATCTAGTTGACGCCTCAACGGTCAACCTCTAGCGTGGATGACACGTCAACCAAATTGCGCGGGAGACCCCATCCGGTCGGCCCGCGCCCGCCTGACGTCCGCGGACGTGCAGTTCCGGAAGGGGACTCCCATGAGCACCGAGAACAAGGCCGGACTCGACGCGCTGCTGACGCCCGAGGAGAGCGTCCTCGCGCTGATCGACCACCAGCCCTTCCAGTTCGCCAACCTGAACAGCCATGAGCCGACGATGGTCGTCAACAACGTCGTCGGGCTCGCCAAGGCCGCGAAGGTGTTCGACGTCCCGACCATTCTGACGACCGTGCTGGAGGAGCGCGGCGGCCTTCTCGTCCAGGGAGTGCAGGACGTGTTCCCGGAGCAGAAGCCGATCAACAGGACCTTCATCAACACCTGGCAGGACCGGCGCGTCGTCGACGCCGTCAAGGCGACCGGGCGCAAGAAGCTGATCATCGCCGGCCTCTGGACGGAGATCTGCGTGGCGATGCCTGCCATACAGGCGGCGGGCGAGGGCTTCGAGGTCTTCGTCGTCACCGACGCCTCGGGTGGGGTATCGAAGGAGGCCCACGACATGGCCGTGCGGCGCATGGTCCAGGCGGGCGTGGTGCCGATCACCTGGCTGGCGGTGATGGGGGAGTGGCAGCGCGACTGGGCCCGGGAGAAGACCGTCGCGGGTGCCGCCGAGGTCCAGGCGCAGCACGGCGGTGCCAGCGGGGTGGCCTTCGCCTGGGAGATGCAGCTCCTCGCCACGCCCGCCGGAAGCGACGATTGACGCGCGTACGCGCCGCCGCGTGGCCGGGTGGACCTTGCGGCTACACTCACTCGTGGTACAAGTTGATGGATCAACGGGATTGAATCCGCGCCGGGCACAGCCCGCGCGGAGGTACATGGAGGAACACGTGTCAGTGGAAGTGAGTGACGCTCCCGAGGCCAACCGGTACGAGGCCCGGGTCGACGGGGAGTCCAAGGTCGCGGGCGTCGCGGTCTACATCCGTACGCAGGAACTCATCGCGTTCGTACACACCGAGGTCTCCCCGGAGTACGAGGGCAAGGGGGTCGGCGGGGCGCTGGCCCGCACCGCTCTCGACGAGGCGCGCGCCGCGGACCTGCGGGTGCTGGCCACCTGCCCGTTCTTCGCGGGGTGGATCGCCCGGCACCCCGAGTACGGGGACCTGCTGTATCAGTCCCGCAGCAGAGTCAGCGACTGAACACCGGGCATGGCGGAAACGGAGGCGGCATGAGCGGCAGGACCCGGAAGAGGGCCTACGAGGGCGAGTCGATCACGGTGACCTTCGAGGCCGGGCGCTGCCTGCACGCCGCCGAGTGCGTCCGCGGTCTGCCGGAGGTCTTCGACCCGGACGCGCGCCCGTGGATCCGGCCGGACGGCGCCGGGGCCGAGCGCCTGGCCGAAGTGGTACGGCGCTGTCCGTCGGGCGCCCTGCAGTACGAACTGGTGGACGGAGAAGCGGAGGCCCCCGACCGGCCGACGCACCTCACGCGCAACTCCGTCGGGCAGGTGCTCGTGCGCGGCGAGTTGAGCCTGGACACGGCGACGGGCCCGCGCGCGGAGACCAGGGCCGTTCTCTGCGGTTGCGGGCAGAGTGGTCTCCAGCCCTACTGCGACCACGCGGGGCCGTGCGGCCGGGCAGCGTCGGACTGACCCCGCCCGGCCCCACGCAGGCGCCCGGAACGACCGGGGGCCGGGCAGTTGTCCCTCGTCCTCCGGGACCTCACCCTCCGGGCGCCACCCTCAGCGGAAACCCGATGGTCTGACACCGGGCAGGCACAGTGCGCAGCACCGACATCGACGGAGCATCCATGTCAGACGTTTTCATCATCGGTATCACCGGCGGCGTCGGCGGTCTGCTCGCGCGGAAACTGCGCTCGCGCGGCGACTCCGTACGCGGGCTCGTCCGCCGGGACGGCCAGCGGGCCGAACTCGCCACGCAGGGCGTGGACGCGCGGGTCGGCGATATCTCCCGCATGACCGTCGACGAACTGGCGGCAGCTTTCACCGGCGCCGACGCGATCGTCTACAGCGCGGGGTCGAACGGCGGCAGCAGGGAGGTCACGAAGGCCGTCGACGGCGAAGGAGTGGCGAAGGCGATCGCGGCGGCACGCCTGGCCGGTGTCGAGCGCTTCGCGCTGGTCTCCGTGCTCCCGGAATCGTGGCGGGAACGCGACCTCGGCGAGGAGGTCGAGTACTACTTCGCCGTGAAGAAGGAAGCGGACATCGCGCTCAGCCGCAGTGAGCTGAATTGGCTCGTCCTCCGTCCCTCACTGCTTGTCGACGGCCCGGGCGCCGGCGCCGTGTCACTCGGTCCGGCGGAGTTCCACGGCCGGATTACCCGCGAGGACGTTGCCGCCACGCTCGCCGAGCTTCTCCACGAGCCCCGTATCGGCCGGCAGATCCTCGAACTCGACACGGGTTCCACACCGATCGAAGAGGCGGTCCGCGCGAATATTCGCTGACCGGCGAGTCTTCCGCGCCGGGGTATGGCTTGGCGCGCACGGCGACGTGGTGATTCGGTGAGACGCTGAAAAGCCACGGCGCATCAGTTTCCCATCGGCACGGAGGAGTACGCATGCGGTCGGTGATTCCCGACTATCTGACAGAGGCGCTCGGAGACGTCGAGTCGGACTCTTCAGGAGTGCAGGCGGGATACATCCCCGAACTCGCGGCAGCGGACCCCGAGCGCCTCGGCGCGGTCTTCGCCACAGTGGACGGCAAGGTCTACGGTGCCGGCGACGTCGATACCGAGTTCACGATCCAGTCGATCTCCAAGCCGTTCGCGTACGCGCTGGCCCTGGCCGATCGCGGCTTCGACCCCGTGCTCGCCAAGGTCGGCGTCGAGCCGTCGGGAGAGGCGTTCAACCAGATCTCCCTCGAAAGCGACACCGGGCGCCCGCTCAATCCCATGATCAACGCCGGGGCGATCACCACCCACGCGCTGGCCGGCTCGGAGGACCTGGATCCGGCAGCGCGCGTGGAGCGCGTGGTCACGGGACTCTCGGCGTTCGCCGGCCGACGGCTCGAGATCGACGAGGCGGTGTGCGTGTCGGAGATGGAGCACGCGCACCGCAACCTCGCCATCGCCCACATGCTCCGCAGCCACGGCGTCCTCACCGAGGACCCGGAGGCCGTCGTCGACGGCTACACCCGCCAGTGCGCCGTGCTCGTCACCGTGCGCGATCTGGCCATGATGGCCGCGACGCTGGCCAACCGCGGGGTGAACCCCCTCTCGGGTGAGCAGGTGGTGCGCGAACCGGTGGTGCGTCAGGTGCTGAGCGTCATGTTGACCTGCGGCATGTACGACGCGGCCGGTGACTGGGCGACGCAGGTCGGCATCCCGGCGAAGAGCGGCGTGGCCGGGGGCCTGATCGGCGCGCTCCCCGGCCAGATCGGCATCGCCACCTTCTCCCCGCGGCTGGACCAGCACGGGAACAGCGTGCGCGGGGTGTCGCTGTTCGAGCGCATCTCCTCCGACATGGGCATGCACGTGATGCAGGTCCCGCCCCCGGCGCGTGCGGTCGTGCGCTCCAACCACGTCGTCGGCAGCGGGCCGAACGCGGTCCGGGTCCTCCAACTGCAGGGCGGAATCGGCTTCTCCGGAGCCGAGAAGGTCGTCCGGGAAGCCGTGGACACGGCGCCCGCGGAGGTCGGGGTGGCCCTGGACCTCACGATGGTCTACTCGATCGATGACGTGGCACGGCGCATGCTGCTGGAGGTCGTGCGCCGGCTCTCGCTGGACGGCCACGAGGTCTTCCTCGTCGACCCGGAATCGGTCGTACCCGACCCCGACCCCGGAGACGGCGGCCGGGTCACCGTCGTCGGCAACGTCGACCAAGCCGTGATCCCCCCGCACAGGACAGCCCGGCGCTAGCAGCCGTACTCCTCCCTAAAGTGCGTGCGATTTGCCTAATCAGATTAGGTAGATGCATAATAGACTCTGGAAGGGTGCGGCGTCGATTCGGAGGGCGGGCATGGCTCGGGCAGGACTGACCACGGAGCGCCTGGTCCGCGCGGGCGCGGATCTCGCCGACGAGATCGGCTTCGAGCAGACGACCCCCGCCGAGCTGGCCCGGCGCTTCGGCGTCAGGACCGCGAGCCTGTACTCGCACGTGAAGAACGCCCACGACCTCAAGACCGGGATCGCCTTGCTGGCCCTGGAGGAACTCGCCGACCAGGTGTCCGCCGCGGTGGCCGGCAGGGCCGGCAAGGACGCCCTGACCGCCTTCGCGAACGTGTACCGCGACTACGCCCTCGCGCACCCGGGCCGCTTCGCCGCCGCCCGGTTCCCGCTCGACCCGGAGACGGCAGCCGCGAGCGCGGGCGTCCGGCACGCGCAGATGACGCGGGCGATCCTGCGCGGGTACGACCTGGCCGAACCGCACCAGACACACGCGGTACGGCTGCTGGGCAGCGTCTTCAGCGGCTACGTCGGCCTCGAAGCCGCCGGGGGCTTCAGCCACAGCGCCCCCGACTCGCAGGAGAGCTGGGCCGCGATCCTCGACGCGCTCGACGTCCTGCTGCGCACCTGGCCGACCACCTCCTGACCAGCAGCCCTTCCGGCCGCCCCTCCCGAGCGAAGAGACCGAGAACATGCACACCGACCGCACGTGGACCACCACCGCCGTCACCGCCGACCTGCTGCGCGGAGCCGTCGACGTGGAGCACACCGAGCGCGGCGTACTGCCCCACCGGCTGCCCGAGCCCGCCCGCCGGCAGATCCCCGACGGCCAGATGGCGATGGCCGAGTCGCAGCCCTCCGGCGTACGGCTGGTCTTCCGCACCCCGGCCACCGCCGTCGAGCTGGACGTCGTGGCCACCAAGCGGGTCTACGCCGGCGCACCGGCACGCCCCGACGGGGTGTACGAGTTGCTCGCCGACGGCCGGCTCGCCGGCCGGGCCGGCGTGCCGGACGGCGACGTACTCACCATCGACATGGCCGCCGGAACCGTGGAAACCCGGCCCGGGCCGGTGCAGACCGTGCGGTTCACCGGCCTGTCCGGCGACGACAAGGACGTCGAGATCTGGCTGCCCCACGACGAGACCACCCGGCTGGTCGCCCTGCGCACCGACGCCCCCGTCCGGACCGCGCCGCCCGACGGCCGCAAGGTCTGGCTGCACCACGGCAGTTCGATCAGCCACGGCTCCAACGCCACCACGCCGACCGGGACCTGGCCCGCGGTGGCCGCGGCGCTGGGCGAGGTGGCGCTGGTGAACCTCGGGTTCGGCGGGGGCGCCCTGCTCGACCCCTTCACCGCCCGCACGATCCGCGACACCCCCGCCGACCTGATCAGCGTCAAGATCGGCATCAATGTCGTCAACGCCGACCTGATGCGGCTGCGCGCCTTCGGCCCGGCCGTCCACGGCTTCCTCGACACCGTCCGCGAGGGACACCCGACCGCGCCGCTCCTGGTCGCGTCCCCGATCTACTGCGCCATCCACGAGAACGCTCCCGGGCCCAGCGCCCCGGACGTCAGCGCGATGAGCGAGGGGCGGATGCGGTTCATGAGCACCGGCGACCCCGCGCAGACCGCCGCCGGGAAGCTGACCCTCACCGTGATCCGCGAGGAGCTGACCCGCATCGTCCGGCAGCGCGCCGCCACCGACCCGGACCTGCACTACCTCGACGGCCTCGACCTCTACGGCGAGACCGACTACGCGGAACGGCCGCTGCCGGACGAACTCCACCCCGACCCCGCCACCCACCGGCACATCGGCGAGCGCTTCGCCACCCTCGCCTTCGGCGACGGCGGCCCTTTCGCGCCCGCGCGGCGCTGACCGGCGGGCGACGGGGGAACGCCCCGGGGATCAGCCGACGGGCCCGCCGACCGCGGTGAAGGTGTGGGAGACCGCGAAGGGGCCATGGCCGTACGACACCGTGATCCTGTCGCCGTGGCCCGCGTCCACCGCGGTCAGGTCGAGGGTCGCGCGGAACGTCCTCGCGTTCTGCCCGGCCTGTGTGACGGTCAGGGGCACCGCGGCCCGGTCGCCCACCCGCACCTCGACCGAGCCCCGGTCGAGGGCTGCCGCGTCCAGGTTCAGCGGTGCCGTCAGCTCCACGGTCACCTTCGCGTGACGGGGCACCACGCGGGCGGGGGCGCCGCCGCGGGTACGTACCTCGATCCCCGTCTGATCGGCGGCGCGCCAGGCGAGCGAGGCGTTCCAGGCGCTGTTGAACGCCACCCAGCCCTCGGTGTGGCCGATGTTCCCCTGGTCCGGGTTGAAGGGGTAGTGGCCGTTCTTGGGGCTGCCGTCGAGTACGCCGGGCAGGTCCTCCAGCAGCCCGGCGCCGCCGCGGTACTCGGAGAACCAGCCGCGCTCCACGCCCTCGAACCCGGCCGTGCCGCTGGGCGCGTCGTACGAGGCGTGCCGCCCGGTGGGGTTGCGGCCGAAGATGTTGTCGACGTGCGCCGCCGCGATCTCGCGCAGCCGGCCGGCCGGCGGGTCGTCGCCGAGCAGCCGGGCCGCGGCGAGCGCCGGCGCGGCGAAGCCGGCCACGTTGCCGGTCTCGTTGGGGTCGTCCGCGCCGCCGCCGGTGAAGGCGGGGATGGTCCAGCGGTCGTCCGAGTAGCGGCGGAAGTCCCAGAGGTTGTCCGAGCGGCTGGTCACGGTCTCGGCCCAGTCGCGGACGAAGTCCTCGATCCCCGCGGGCGCCCGGTCCGGATATGTCTCCGCGAACTGCACCAGCCCCGTGATCAGCACGTGCTCGCTCTGCCGCTGCCCCTTGGTGGTCCGCGGGTCGCCGACGTCCAGGTTCCCGATGAGCCAGGCGGCCTGGTCCTGCGCGGCGCGCAGGTAGCGCTCCGCGTCCTCGCGGCCCTCCCGCTGCGCGACCTCGTACATCATCAGGTTCGGCCACACCGAGTGGCCCGGCGCGAGTTCGCCCTTGCCGGTGCCGACCTGGGTGTACGTCTGGAAGAGGTCGCCAGTGTGGGGGGTGAACGCCTGCCAGTAGTAGCGGTCCCGGGCGGGACCGCCCCAGGTGGCGAAGAGGTGGTCGAGGGCGCGCTCGTAGACGCCGGCCGGTATCCACTCGGCGAGCTGCGGATAGGCGTAGGCGAAGGCCGCGAGTTGCTCCTTCAACTGGGGGTCGTCGACGTCCGCTTCGAGGAGCAGCTCGACGCCCCAGTGGATGAGCCGCACGATCTCCGGCGTGCCGTCGGGCAGCGTCACCGGAAGCCCCTCGTAGACCGCGTCGTCCACGGTGATCTGCTCGAACGCGCTCGGGTTGGCCAGGTAGAGGTCGACGAGCGTCTGGATCTCCTTCGAGTACTGGGCGCCGTCCCGCCAGGTCACCGCCTTCATGCACGCGCGGTGGCCGTACTCGTCGCTGACCAGTCCCGGCCCTTCCGCCTTGCGGGTGAAGTCGCCGAAGTAGCAGCGGCTGCCCGACATGAACTCGATGGCCCTGCCGTACGAGACCCGGTCGATCCAGTACGCCCCGATGCCGAACGGCACCGAAGTGCCCGCGCCCGCCGCGCCCTCGACGGTGACGGTGAAGTCCCCGGTGTCGCGGGGGTCGAAGGCGGTGAAGTCCCCGACTCCGCCCATGACTTTGCCCCGGTACCTGACCTTCCCGGACGCGTCGCTGACCGTGAAGGCCGCGCCGTCCTCGGCCCGCGGGGCGGTGAACCGCTTCGGCTCGCCCAGACCGAACCCGCTCTGGTTCAGCAGCACCGGCTGGCCGGCCCGCGGATCCCCGGGCGCCAGGCCGCTGACGGCGGCCGGCTCGGCGGTGGCGGCGACGGCGGTCGCCGGGAGGGCGCCGAGGCAGAGCACACCCGCGGCGATGAGTGCCTGGACCTTCATACGTGCCTCCAACGTGCGTGGCTGCAAGGGGAGTTCACGATGCGCATGCTTCAGTCATCATGTGCAACACGTCAACCCCTGCCGCACGTGAAAGTGGAAGCCGGTGTCGGCGCACGCGCCGCCGCACTCGACAGCCGTCCGCCCGGGTGCACGGAACCGATCAGCCGGGGCAGGGGTGTGCGGCCGGAGCGCTAGGCCCGCGCCAGGAACCGGCGTTGGGCGGCGAGGAGATCCGCTTCCTCCGCCGCCTCGCCGGGGTGCGGGAAGTGGCCCGCGGTGAGCACGTGCAACTCCTTCGGGCCTGCCAGGGCGTTGTACACGGCGAACTGCCCCGGTGGCGGGACGGCCGGGTCGAAGAGCGCGGCTCCGACGTGCACCGGGATGCCGACGTGCCGCGCCGCGGTGGCGGCGTCGAAGTACGCCAGCACGTCCGCGACTTCCGGATGCACGGCGTGGTACTGCCGGACCGACTCGCCGCTCCCGGTGCACGGCAGCGTCAGCCGCAGCGGGTGGTTGCCGAAGCTGGGCACGGTCAGCACGGCAGCCGCGAAGCGCTCGTCCCACGGCAGCGCCAGCGCACCGATGCCGCCGCCGAAGCTCGCCCCGGCGTACGTGAGCCGCCGCGCCGCCGCGGGTACGAGTTCCGCGAGCGCCGTCGCCGCGCACCACACGTCGGCGGCGCAGCCTCCGTGCACGTACGACCGCCGGGAACCGATGCCGTGCAGGACGTGCGCGGCCGCGTCGGACGGCAGGTCCGGCCGGCGGCTGCGGTCACCCTGTCCACGCAGGCAGGGCCAGATGGCCGCCGTACCCGGCGGCAGCAGTGCGGGGTCCGGGGCCTCCCGGCCGCCGTAGCCGTGCGTGACGACGCAGCCCCGGCGCACCTGCCCGTCCGCCGGCAGCGTCAGCCAGCCGCCGATGCGGCGCCCGCCGAGCGAGGTGTACGCGACCTCGTGCACCGCCACCGCGTCCACCTCGCCGAAGGTCTCCGTACGGCTGCCGAGGCTGGGCGCGACCCGCGTGCCGCGGGCCTCGGCGTGCAGCGCGCGCCAGAACTCCCGGAAGCCGGCGGGGGCTTCGGGGGCGGGCACGGTGAGCAGCCGGTCCAGGCCGTAGCCGTGCGTGGGGTCGAAGGGCAGGTCGTGTACGAGGCCGGCCGCCTGCCCGCGCGGACGGTGGCCGTGACCGCCGCCGTCCGTCCGCACCACCCGAGCCTCCCGCCGCGCGCCGCCGCCGTCCGCGCCCCAACGTACCCGGGGTGATCCATGGCGACGAGGGCGCGGTCCTCAAGTCCGGGAAACCTCCCGGAAATTCGTTCGCCACCGCCTGTTGACGGGGTCATGCCCCGCTCCTATGGTCGCTGCTACGAAACAGCAAGAGGGGCTCAAGTCCTGCTAATTAGCTGCTGATACGTAACAGCAAGGGGTTCCTTTGTCAGTCAAACGCCGTCGCGGGGCACCGACCCAGGCCGACGTCGCCCGCCGTGCGGGCGTGTCGCAGGCGACCGTCTCCGCCGTCGTGAACGGTCGTGCCACCGACCACCGGATACCCGTCGAGACGGAGGAACTGGTCCGCCAGGCCGTCCGCGACCTCGGCTACGCGGCGAATCCCGCCGCACGCAGCCTCAAGGGCAAGCGCAACCGGATGATCGGGGTGCACACCTTCGAGTCGGTCTTCCCGATCGCCAGCCGCGACTTCTACCACGAGTTCCTGGTCGGCGTGGAGGAGCAGGCCGTCGCGGAGGGCCACGACCTGGTGCTGTTCACCTCCACGGAGGGCCCCGACGGTCAGCGCCAGCTCTACAGCGACGGCTCGAACCGGCTCAACGTCGCCGACGGCAGCGTGCTCCTCGGCGTCGCGCACGACCACTCCGACCTCGCCCGCCTCAGCCGGGAGGGCTACCCCTTCGTCCACATCGGCCGCCGCGACGTCCCCGGCGCCGACATCGCCTGGGTCAGCGCCGACTACGCCGAGGCGACCAGGGACGCCGTCGCCCACCTGGTCTCGCTGGGCCACCGCCGGGTCGGCTACCTCGGCATCACGCACCGGGTCGAGGCCGTCGCCGACCGCGAGGCCGGCTACCGTGCCGCCTGCGCGGACGCCGGCATCCCGCAGCTCCCGGTGCTGATGAACGACGCGGACCTCACGCAGGAGTGGTTCGACCTGGCCCTGGCGTCCGGGATGACGGCCTTCGTCGCGGAAGAAGAGTCGTTCGCCGGCCGCATCGCCGAATTCGCCGCCGCCCGCGACCTGGCGATACCCGCGCAGCTCTCGCTCGTCGTGCTGCGCGGTACGGAGACGGGCCCGTACCCCGGGACCGGCTGGAGCTGCGTGGAGATCCCGCGCCGGGAGATCGGGCGCGAGGCCGTCCGGCTGCTGCTGCGGCTGCTCGACGCCCCGGACGCGCCGCGCGAGGACCAGATCCTGCTGTCCTGCGCGCCCCCCGGTGAGGAGACCGTCGCCCCGGCCCCGGCGAGCGCTCCGGGGGCAGAGGCATGACGGAGCTGCGCACCGACATAGCCGTCGTCGGGGGCGGGCTCGGCGGCGTGGCCGCCGCGCTGGCCGCCGCCCGCTCGGGCCTGAGGGTCCTCCTCACCGAGGAGTACGACTGGGTCGGCGGCCAGTTGACCGTCCAGGGCACGCCGCCCGACGAGCACCCCTGGATCGAGCAGTTCGGCTGCACCGCCAGTTACCGCCGGCTCAGGGACGGGGTCCGCGACTACTACCGGCACTGGTATCCGCTGTCGGCGGCGGCGCGCCGGCACCCGGCCCTCAACCCCGGCGCCGGCCGGGTGAGCGCGCTGTGCGCGGAGCCGAGCGCGGCGCACGCCGTGCTGCGGGCCATGCTCGCCCCGTACCGGGCGAGCGGCCTGCTGGACCTGCGGCTCAGGCACCGCCCCGTCGCGGCGACCACCGACGGCGACGCCGTCACCAGCGTCACGCTGCGCGACCTCGACTCCGGCGACGACGTCACGGTGACCGCCCGGTACTTCCTGGACGCCACGGAGACCGGCGAACTGCTGCCGCTCACCGGCACCGAGTACGTCACGGGGTTCGAGTCGCAGGCCGACACCGGGGAGCCCAGCGCCCCCGCGGAGCGCCGGCCGCTCGACATGCAGGCCGCCTCCTGGTGCTTCGCCGTCGAGCACCGCGCCGGCGAGGACCACACCATCGACAAGCCCGACGACTACGGCTTCTGGCGCGACTACCGCCCCCCGTACTGGCCCGACCGGATGTTCAGCATGGTCGCCCCCAAGCCGCAGACGCTGCGGCCGACCACCCGCGTGCTGATCCCCAACCCCGCGCCGGACGAGCCCGCACTGCAGGGCCTCGCGGGCGACCTCGACCTGTGGGCATTCCGCCGCGTCCTCGCCCGCTCCTCCTTCGAGGACGGCGCATTCGCCAGCGACGTCGTCATCGTCAACTGGCCGATGATCGACTACGTCGAGGGGCCGCTGTTCGAGGTCGAGCCCGCGGCGGCCGCACGACACCGGGCCGGTGCGCGGCAGATGAGCCTGTCCTTCCTGTACTGGATGCAGACGGAGATGCCGCGCCCCGACGGGAGCACCGGGCTGCCCGGGCTGCGGCTGCGCGGCGACGTGGTGGGCACGGCGGACGGGCTGTGCATGGGCCCGTACATCCGCGAGTCCCGGCGCATCCGGGCGGTGTACACGGTGCCGGAACAGGACGTGTCCCTCGCGGTACGGGGCGATCGCGGGGCGGTCGCGTACGAGGACTCGGTCGGCATCGGCTCGTACCGCATCGACCTGCACCCCTCCACCGGCGGCGACAACTACATCGACGTCGGCTCCTCGCCCTTCCGCATCCCGCTCGGCGCCCTGCTGCCCGAACGGATGCGCAACCTGCTGCCCGCCGCCAAGAACATCGGCACCACCCACCTCACCAACGGCTGCTACCGGCTGCACCCGGTGGAGTGGAACGCCGGCGAGGCCGCAGGACTGCTCGCCGCGTACTGCCTGCGCCACCGCACCACCCCGCACCAGGTCCGCGCCCAGCCCGCCCGACTCGCGGACTACCAGAGCGCGTTGACCGGCCACGGCGTCGAACTCGCCTGGCCCGACATCCGCGGTTACTGAACCCGAGGGAGCGAGAAGATGACGGGACGCATGGACAGGAGAAGGCTGCTGATGGCCGGCGGGTCGCTGGTGGCGGCCGGGGCCGTCGGCGGACTCACGCTGAACGGCTGCGACTTCAGCACGGATCCGGCGGGCGCCGGGGACACGGGACCGGTCGAGGGGCAGGGGCAGGCCCCCGAGCTGCAGCGGCTGGTCGACGAGGGGAAGCTGCCCGCGCTGTCGAAGCGGCTCCCGGCCGAGCCGCTCGTCGTCCGCCCCGTCGACCGGGCCGCGGCCTACGGCGGCACCTGGCGCAACGCGCTCATCGGCGCGGGCGACGCCGGCCGCCTCGGCTACGCCTTCGCGTACGAGAACCTGGTCCGCTGGGACCGGGACTGGAAGAAGATCATCCCCAACGTCGCCGAGTCGTTCAGCGAGAGCGAGGACGCCACGCGGGTGACGTTCCGGCTCCGCAAGGGCCTGAAGTGGTCCGACGGCGAGCCCTTCACCGCGGACGACATCGAGTTCGCCTTCCGGGATCTGATCATGAACAAGGAGATCATCCCGGACACGCCGGGCCAGTACACCGTCGGCGGCGGCCCGGCGAAGCTGCGCAAGATCGACGCGTACACCGTGGAGTTCACCTTCGCCGGCCCCAACGCCCTCTATCTGACGGGCATGGCCAACGAGGTCTACGACATGCTGACCCGGCTGCCCAAGCACTACCTCGGCCGGTTCCACCCCGACCACAGCCCGGACGCCGAGAAGGCGGCCACGGAGATGGACTACGCGGGCCCGATGGAACTGCTCCAGGACGCGCTCTACGCGGGCATGCTCTGGAAGGACCCGCGGCTGCCCCGGCTGCACGCCTGGCTGCCCGACGACGCCATCGGCGCCGGCACGCGCATGCGGTTCACCCGCAACCCGTACTACTTCAAGGTCGACCCGGAGGGCAACCAACTGCCCTACCTCGACGGCGTCGACTTCGCCATGGCCCAGGACGCGGAAGTGGTGCTGCTCAACGTGCTGCGCGGCGACATCGACATGATCGAGCGCAACGTCACCACCACCAAGAACAAGCCGGTGCTGGCCAAGGACCGGACGAAGGGGCACTACCGCTTCTTCGACCTGGCGTCCGACAAGCTCAACACCCTCACCATCATGCTCAACCTCACCTGCAAGGACGAGACGAAGCGGGAGGTCTTCGGCAACCGCGACTTCCGCATCGGCCTGTCCTACGCCATCGACCGCCGGAAGGTCATCAAGGCGGTGCACGCCCGGCAGGGCGAGCCCTGGCAGGTCGCCCCCGCGCGCGACTCCGGCTTCTTCGACGAGGAGATGGCCACGCAGTACACCGAGTACGACCCGGACAAGGCGAACGAGCACCTGGACCGCGCCGGTCTGCGGCGCGACGGCGACGGGCCGCGGCGCGGCCCGGACGGCGAGCCGGTCTCCTTCCGCATCCTGGTCAGCGCCGGGGCCGGGAAGCCCGAGCTGGCCGACGCACTGGAGATCATCAAGCCCATGTGGGAGGCCGTCGGCGTGCGGATGAGCGTGCAGGCCGAGGACGAGACCCTGCGCATGCAGCTCATCCAGGGCAACGGCCACGAGGCACTCGCCTGGGACGGGGACGGCGCCCTGGACCCGGTCAGCACCCCTGCCTTCTTCATGCCGGAGTGGGGCGAGAACAACGCCTTCTGCCCCGAGTGGTTCACCTGGCTGTCCACCGGGGGGCAGGAGGGCATCGAGCCGCCGGCCCACGCCAAGGAGCAGTACCGCCTCTACCACGAGGAGCTCGCGGCCGAGACGGACGGGAAGCGGCGCGCCGCGACGATGAAGCAGATCCTCGCCATCGCGAAGGAGCAGTTCTACACGATCGGGATCAGCACCCCGCTGCCCGGCTACGGCATCGTCGGCGAGACCTTCCGCAACGTGCCGGAGAAGAGCTTCTTCGCCGCCAAGTTCCCCATGCCGGGTGCCATGAACCCCGAGCAGTTCGCCATCGGCGCGTAACCGGCACACGGCTGACGGGACGGTCGAGCAGTGTTGAGCTACCTGGCACGTCGGTGCCTCTACATGATCCCCACGCTCTTCGGGATCTCCGTGGTGGCCTTCGCCATCATCCAGTTGCCCCCGGGCGACTTCCTGACCACCCTCGCCGCCCGGCTGGAGAACCAGGGCGATCGGATGGACGAGGCGCAGATGTCCGCGCTGCGCGAGCGTTACGGACTCGGCGAGCCGGTGTACGAGCAGTACGCGAAGTGGGTCTCCGCGATCGTGCTGCACGGCGACTTCGGGGAGTCCTTCGAGTACGGGAAGTCGGTGTCCAGCCTGGTCATGGACCGGCTGCCGCTGACCGTGGTGCTCGCGGTCTCGACCCTCCTGGCGACCTGGCTGCTGGCCTTCCCCGTCGGCCTGTACTCGGCGGTGCGCCAGTACTCGGCCGGTGACTACCTCGCCACCACGGTCGGGTTCCTGGGCCTCGCCATCCCCAACTTCATGATCGCGCTGGTCCTGATGTACCTGGGCCACAGCGTCTTCGGGATGAGCGTCGGCGGACTCTACTCGCCCGAGTACGAGGACGCGGCCTGGAACCTCGGCAAGTTCCTCGACCTCCTCAGCCACCTGTGGGTGCCCGTCCTGGTACTCGGCGCGGCGGGCACCGCGGGACTCGTGCGGGTGCTGCGCGCCAACCTGCTGGACGAGCTGCGCAAGCCGTACGTCGTCGCCGCCCGGGCGCGCGGCATGCCGGAGCGCAGGCTGGTCCTGAAGTATCCGCTGCGGGTCGCGCTCAACCCGTTCGTCTCCAACGTCGGCTACGTGCTGCCGGCGCTGGTGTCGGGCGAGGTCATCGTCTCCCAGGTGCTGTCGCTGCCCACCACCGGGCCGCTGCTGCTGGGCGCGCTGCGCAGCCAGGACATGTACCTGGCCAGCTCCATCATTCTCATCGTCAGCCTGCTGACCGTGATCGGCACCCTGCTCTCCGACGTACTGCTGGCCTGGCTGGACCCGCGGGTCCGGCTGGCCCAGGGATGAGGGACGACCATGCGCATACGCACCCGGCCCGCGCCGGCCGCGGCACCGGCCAGGCACGGCGCCTCCCAGTGGCGGCTCATCTGGCGCCGGTTCCGCAGGCACAAGCTCGCCATGGCCGGCCTGATCGTCACCCTCGCCTTCTACTTCGTCGCGCTGTTCGCGGAGTTCCTGGCGCCCTACGGCACGGACTACCTCGACGACGACTACCCGTACGCCCCGCCGCAGACGGTCCGGTTCGGCGGCGGCCTGCACGTCGACGGCTACACGACGACCGTGGACGCCGAGACGTACGAGCAGACCTTCACCACCGACCCGTCGGCGGAAGTCCCCATCGGCTTCTTCGTCAAGGGCGACGAGTACCACCTCTTCGGCCTCATCCCCTGGGACCGCCACCTCATCGGCCCCAAGGAGCCCGGCGCCGCGATGTTCCTGCTGGGCGCCGACCGCAACGGGCACGACCTGCTCTCCGAACTCATCCACGGCACCCGGGTCTCGATGACCATCGGACTGGTCGGCGTCGTGGTCGCGTTCCTGCTCGGCGTGACACTCGGCGGGATCTCCGGCTATCTGGGCGGCAGAACCGACACCGCGATCCAGCGGGTCGTCGAGTTCTTCATGTCCCTGCCCCACCTCCCGCTGTGGCTGGGCCTGGCGGCGGCCCTGCCACCCGACTGGGGGCCGCTGCGGCGGTACTTCGCCATCACCGTGGTGCTGGCCATGATCGGCTGGACCCATCTGGCCCGGGAGGTACGCGGCCGCTTCCTCGCCCTGCGCCAGGAGGAGTTCGTCACCGCGGCCCGCCTGGACGGCTGCACCCGGCGCCGGGTGATCTTCCGGCACCTGCTGCCGTCCACCAGCAGCCACCTCATCGCCCAGCTCTCGCTGTCCATCCCGGCGATGATCCTGGCCGAGACCGCGCTGAGCTTCCTCGGCCTGGGACTCCAGGCACCCGTCGTGAGCTGGGGCGTGCTGCTCCAGGACGCGCAGAACATCCGCGTGCTCTCCTCCGCCCCGTGGCTGATGCTCCCCGGCCTCGCCGTCGTCACCGCGGTACTGGCCCTCAACTTCGCCGGCGACGGGTTGCGCGACGCCGCGGACCCCTACAGGAAGTGACGGAACGAGACGATGGCCCCAGAACCGGACCCCCCGTTGCTCGACATCAGCGACCTGAAGACGCACTTCGACACCCAGGAGGGCACCGTCCGCGCCGTCGACGGGGTGAGCTTCACCGTTCCGCGCGGCAGGATCGTCTGCGTCGTGGGGGAGTCGGGCTGCGGCAAGAGCGTGACCGCGCGCTCCGTACTCGGCCTGGTCGAGGAGCCGGGCCGGATCGTCGGCGGCTCGATCCGCTTCCACGCCGAACGGCCCGCGGACTCCGCAGCCGCCGCGGACGGCGAACGCCCCGCGGACGGCGCTGCGGCCGGGGACACCGCGCGGCCCCGGTCCGTCGACCTGGCCGCCCTCGATCCGCGGGGCGAGGAGATCCGCGCCGTCCGCGGCGGCCGGATCGCGATGGTCTTCCAGGAGCCGATGGCCGCCCTGTCGCCCATGTACACCGTCGGCGACCAGCTCGTCGAGGCCATCCGGCTGCACCTGCCGCTGAGCCGGGAGGCGGCCCGCGCGCGGGCCGTGCACCTGCTGGAGCGGGTCGGCATCCCCGGCGCCGAAGGGCGCATGGACGCGTACTCCTTCCAGCTCTCCGGCGGCATGTGCCAGCGCGTGATGATCGCCATCGCGCTCTCCTGCGACCCCGAGCTGCTCATCGCCGACGAGCCGACCACCGCGCTCGACGTCACCACCCAGGCCCGCATCCTGGACCTGCTGACCGAGATCCAGAAGGACTCCGGCATGTCGGTCCTCTTCATCACCCACGACCTCGGCGTGGTCGCCGAGATCGCCGACGAGGTGGTGGTGATGTACCTCGGCACGGTGGTCGAGCAGGGCCCCGTGGACGCCATCTTCCACGACCCCGCCCACCCCTACACCCGGGCCCTCCTCGGCTCCGTACCCCGCATGGGCGCCGGGGCCCGGCAGCGGCTGGCCTCCATCCGCGGGAACGTCCCGCATCCTTCCGAGCGCCCCGCCGGCTGCCCGTTCCACCCGCGCTGCGCGAGCGCGGTCGCCGGGGTGTGCGATACGGCGGAGCCGCCCGAGACGGCGCTGTCCGGGGACCGCAGGGTCCGCTGCGTGCTGCACGGCGGCGCCTCGCCGGCCGTACCCGCGGCGGCCACGGCCGAAGGAGCCCAGGCATGACCGACACCGTGCTCCCGGACACCGCCGCGGCCGCGCGCACGGCCCCGGTCCTCGAAGTCCGCGGCCTGCGCACCCACTTCCCCGTCAAGCGCGGCTTCCTCGGCCGCACCGTCGGCCACGTCCGCGCCGTCGACGGCGTCGACCTCTCCGTCCGGCCCGGTGAAACCCTGGGCCTGGTGGGGGAGTCGGGCTGCGGGAAGACCACCCTGGGCCGCAGCGTCGCCCGTATCCTCCAGCCCACCTCGGGCCGGATCTCCTACCGGCCGGAGGCGGGCGCGGAGCCGGTGGACGTCGCCGCCCTGTCCGGCCGCGGGCTGCGCGCGTACCAGCGGCAGGTCCGGGTCGTCTTCCAGGACCCCTTCTCCTCGCTCAACCCCCGGATGACGCTGCTGCAGATCGTCGGCGAGCCGCTGCGCTCGTACGGCATCGCCACCGGGGCGGAGCTGGAGGACCGGGTGGCGGCGATGCTCACCCGCGTCGGGCTGTCGCCGAAGTACCTGCACCGCTACCCGCACGCGTTCTCCGGCGGCGAGCGGCAGCGCGTCAGCATCGCCCGCGCCCTGATCGTGGACCCGAAGCTGGTCGTCGCCGACGAGCCGGTCTCCGCGCTCGACGTGTCCGTCCGCGCCCAGATCCTGAACCTGCTCCGCGACCTCCAGGACGAGTACGCCCTGACCTACCTGTTCATCTCCCACGACCTGTCGGTGGTGGAGAGCGTGTGCGACCGGGTCGCCGTGATGTATCTCGGCAGGATCGCCGAACTGGCCGAGACGGACGAGCTGTACGCCCGCCCCCGCCACCCCTACACCGAGGCACTGCTGTCCGCGGTGCCCCGCCCCGACCCGCGGCTGCGCGGCAGCGCCCGCCGTATCCGGCTCTCCGACGACCTGCCCGACCCGGCGCACCCGCCGGCCGGCTGCTCCTTCCGGACCCGCTGCCGCTTCGCCCGCCCCGGCCTCTGCGACGTCCCGGAAAAGCCGCCCGAGCCGGTCCCGGCCACCGGCGGCGCCGGCACCGGACACCGGGTCGCCTGCCACCTCGCCGACGAACTCACGCTGACCGGAGTCCACGAAACCCCTGGAGCGACCGCATGACCGACAGGACCGCCACGGAGCCCACCACCGCAGCACTGCGGGGCCTCGTCGGCAAGCTCACCCTGGAGCAGAAGGCACGGCTGCTCACCGGCGCCGACAACTGGGCCCTGCACGCCGAGCCCGCCGTCGGCCTGCGCCGGATCGTCCTGTCCGACGGGCCCAGCGGGGTGCGCGGCGAGAGCTGGGACGGCCGCTTCACGGCGCTCAACCTGCCCTCCGCCACCGCCCTGGCCGCCTCCTGGGACCCCCGGATCGCCTACCGCTACGGCGCGATCATCGCCTGCGAGGCCCGCCGCATGGGCGTCGACGTCGTCCTCGGCCCCACCACCCGGCCGGCGACGTCGACCGGCCGCCGCGCTGGCTCGCCGGGTACGCGACCGTGACGGCAGGACCGGGGCAGACCTCCACCGCCGACCTGCGGATCCCGGCCCGCGCGTTCCAGCACTGGGACGGCGCCTGGCGCACAGAACCGGGCGACTACCAGGTGCACCTCGGCTTCAGCTCGGCGGATCTCGCGGTCACCGGGACCGTACGGATCCGCTGAGACCACCCCCGACCGGGAGGAGGACCGCGACCGCATCGGCACCACCCCCCACCGAACCTTCGTTCCCAGGAGAGCCGCATGCACAGAAAAGCACGAAAACTCCTGCTCGCCCTGCTCGCCGCGGTGGCGGTGCTCGTCACCGTCATCGCCCCGGGACAGGCCACCGCCGGACCGGCGCCCGAAAGCGCCGCGCCCGCGGGCGCCGCACCCGAGGCGGCCGTGCCGTGGCTGAAGACCGAGGGCAACCGCATCAAGGACGCGGCGGGCAACCCCGTCACGCTGCGCGGCGTATCGATGATCGGGCCGCGCCACAACAACGAGTGCAGCGCATGCAACCCCAAGCCGATGTCGGAGCTCGTCAACCGGGCCACCGACCCCGCCCTGGGCTGGTACTCCAAGGTGATCCGGCTGCCCGTCACCGAATGGGCGCCCAACGACTCGCTCAGCCTGGAGGAGAACTTCCGCCAGCACATCGACCCGTACGTCCAGCAGGCCGTCGCCCGCGGCGTCTACATCATCGTGGACCTGCACAAGGTGCAGGACTACGGCGGCACGAGCGGCATGCCGCAACAGCGCGTCCTGGACTTCTGGTCGTACGTCGCACCGAAGTACAAGGACATCCCGAACGTCATCTTCGAGGTCTACAACGAGCCCATCAACCCCGACTCCTGGGCGACCTGGAAGAGCTACATCCAGCCCGTCGTGAACAAGGTCCGCGCCGCCGCCCCGAAGAACCTCATCCTCATGGGCGGCCCGCAGTGGAGCACGCGCGTCAACCAGGCCGCCGCCGACCCCGTGAGCGGCGGGAACATCGCGTACGTCTACCACCTCTACCCCAACCAGGGCGCGGCGACCGCCGCCAATCTCGACGCGAAGTTCGGCAACGCCGCGAAGAAGATCCCGGTGATCCTCACCGAGTTCGGCTGGAACCCCGAAGGCCCCTGGTCCGACCCGGTCACCAAGGGCACCACGTCGGGCTGGGGCACGCCGCTGCGCCAGTACCTGGACGCACGCCCGGAGATCAGTTGGGTCGCGTGGGCCTACAGCAACTACTGGAAGCCCATGATGTACGACCACGACTGGAACCTGCTCGGCGGTGAGCACCAGGGCCAGTTCATCAAGCAGTGGCTGGCCGACAAGAAGACCGCCAACCAGCCCGCGCAGGGCTGATCCCGGCACACAGGCTCCGCCGCCCCCGGCGGCGGAGCCCGCCCGGCGGGAGGCCCGGGGCCGGGCCCTCCGCCGGGACGCGACCCCCGAAAAATCCCAAGGCCCTTTCCGCCGTGCGCTGTTACGGTTGAGTCCGCCGCGAAGCGAAGCCCGGGGTTACTTCCCATTCACCGGATAACGAGCCCCCGGGCGACCGGTACTCGCAGCATTCTTCGGGGATTTCGACAACTGGATACGGGTGACCGGCGAAGCGCAGTGCGGAGATACTTCGTTTCGAGAACGAGGAGGTTGCAGGTTCGAATCCTGTCGCCCGCCTGACCGCGGGTGTAGCTCAACGGCAGAGCACCTGTGCTTCGCACGTCTCGTACTCGCCGGTCTCCCGTGTCCGGCTGCCGCCCCCCGCTGCCGGTCGCTTTGCGGCCGGGTCGACAATTGCAAACGGCACCGCGAAGCGCAGTGTGGGCCTACTTCCACTCTCCATGGGGAGGTCGCGGGTTCGAATCCCGTCGTCGGCTTCTGGCCGGCGTAGCTCAGCGGCCAGAGCACCACGTAGCTCACGCGACTGGTACTCGCGGTGCCTGTGCAATTCTGTCCGTCGGCCCGGAATCCTTTTCTCCAGCCTCGGGAGACCGCGATGGGAAAGTTCACCTCCGCGCGCACCGGCCCCGGCTCGCCGGTGACCACGACCGGCACGACCGACACCTTCGAGGGCGGCGCCGGCTTCACCCGGGACGCCAAGAGCGACCTTTTCCTGTTCGCCGCGGTCAACATGGTCGGCGAGGGCGCCTTCTACGAGGGCACGGGGGAGCGGGACCGGCGGTTCCGCGACCTCGTGCATGCCGCGACGAAGCAGGACCCGGACTGGGTCGCCGCCTTCGTGCCGTACCTGCGCGGTGAGATGAACATGCGCTCGGCGGCGATCGTGATGGCCGCGGAGTCCGCGCTCGCCCGTCGCGGCGGCACCGGCCCCGAAGCGGCCGTCCCGGTCCGGAAGATGGTCGCCTCCGCGATGCTCCGCGCCGACGAGCCGGCCGAGTTCATCGCCTACTGGAAGCAGCGCACCGGCAAGGCGACCCTGCCCGGCGGCGTGCAGCGCGGCATCGGCGATGCCGCCGCGCGGCTGTTCACCGAGCGGGCCGCCCTGAAGTACGACGGGGCCAACGCGCGGTGGCGCCTGGCCGACGTCGTGACCCTGGCCAAGCCCACTCCGGCGGCGCCGTGGCAGGCCGACCTGTTCGACTACCTCGCCGACCGCCGCTGGAAGCGGGACACGGTGCGCGTCACCGAGCGCCTGCCCGTGCTCTCGGCGTACCGGGCCGCGGCGGCCATGCCGCGGGCCGAGCGCCGGGCGTGGTTCCTCGCGGACCCCGGCCGGCTGCGGGAGGCGGGCATGACCTGGGAGGAGCTGTCGTCCCTCGGGCCGATGGACGCCGCGGCGTGGACGGCGATCATCCCGCACATGGGGCTGATGGCGCTCTGCCGCAACCTGCGGAACTTCGACGAGGCCGGCGTGCCCGACGAGGTCGCCGCACAGGTGGCCGCGAAGCTGTCGGACCCGGACCAGGTGCGCCGCTCGCGGCAGTTCCCGTACCGGTTCCTGTCCGCGTACCGGGCGGCGCCGTCGCTGCGCTGGGGCCACGCCCTGGAGCAGGCGCTGGCGGCGTCGACGGCGAACATCCCGGCCCTGCCGGGGCGCACCCTCGTCCTCGTCGACACCTCCGCGTCGATGCAGTACCGGGTGTCGGCGAAGAGCCAGGTGCGGCATGTCGACATCGGCGCGCTGTTCGGCACCGCGCTCGCCGCCCGGGGCTGCGACGTCGACCTGGTCGGCTTCGCCGACGGCGTGTTCCGGCACCCGCAGGCGAAGGGCGGCAGCGTGCTGCGGCAGACGGAGGAGTTCTGCAAGCGCATCGGCGAGGTCGGCCACGGCACCGAGACCGTCGCCGCGCTGCGCGGGACGTACGACGGCCACGACCGCGTCGTGATCGTCTCGGACATGCAGGCGTTCGCGTACCCGGGCCGCGGCCTGCGCCGCAGGACGTCGGTGTCGGAGGCGATCCCGGCCGGGGTGCCGATGTTCGGCGTCGACACCACCGGCTACGGCAAGGCGTCGATCGACACCGCCCGGCCGCACCGGTACGAGATCGCCGGCGTCGGCGACGCCCTGTTCCGCATGATCGACCTCCTCAGCCGCGACCGCACCACCGGCTGGCCCTGGGAGAACTGACCGCACGACGAGAAGCCCCCGTCGCCTCCGGGCGGCGGGGGCCTCTCCCGCTGTCCGAAGGCGCGCCGCTGACGCACGGGAGTCCCCGTGCGACCCCACGAGGCCCGGTCCGCTCGTCACGGCGCCCGGCCAGGTGATCCCCGGCTGCCGGGTCGCGTGTCGGGCAACGCCCCCGCGCGGGGCCGGGAGAACCTCGGGTCACCAGGCCGCGGGCGCGGCTCTCTCCCCTTCTCCTCATCGGAATTGCCGTGCGCGGAAGACCACCAGCGGGCAGCATCGGAAGGGCGCCATGAATCTGAAGATCACGCTTGACCGCGTCCAGTGCTTCGAGACCGAAGACGAGAGCGGAGCCGACGACTTCTACGTTGCGGGTGCCGCGGTGGCGGGGGGAAAGACCCAGACGGTTCTGACCACTCCCATGGAGATCAAGGACGGTCAGGATCTGGCGTTCCCGTCCGACCAGCGCGTGGTCTTCGACGGCTCCGTCGCGGATGCGGATACGCTCCACCTCGGGCTCGCCGCGTACGACCAAGACGGCAAGGGCGACTGGAAGAAGCGCGGGGACGCGGTCAGCAAGATCACCACCGCGGTGAAGGCGTTGCCCCTCCCGTCGGGCTCACTGCTCGTATCCACCGCCTCCAAGGCGGCGGATGCCGTCTTCGGCAGACTCGACTCCGACGACAAACTGGGGCAGCTCACCCTGGACGTCCGGGTCAAGGACCTGAAGCCGGGTGCCGGCCGGAAGTGGTCATGCAGCCGGGACTCGGGCGGGGCCTCCTCCTGGCGGTACGAGGTGTCCTACACGATCGAGAAGGCGTGAGGGCCTGCGCCGGATTCGTGGGCCGCGAACGATGGCGCACCTGTTCCGGTCATTCCGCCGGTCCAGTAGCCCGCGTACCCGACGCACTGCGCCTCCCCGGTGCGTGAACGCCCCGCGCGGGGCCTGTCTGCGCGGTCATACGCGGTCGTCGGCCGGCGTCAGGGGGTGCCGTAGCGCTCGGCGTGGTCCGCCCGGAGGGCGGCGTCGAACTCCTCGATGCGGGCCGTGAGCGTCGTGACGAGTTCGGGGTAGTGCCGGGAGAGGTCGTAGCACTCCCCGGGATCGCGGGCGAGGTCGAAGAGCTGCGGCAGCTCCTCGGTGGGGGAGAAGGCGCGGCCGGTGAAGTACGGCCCGGGCACGCGGCGCACGTGCAGCTTCCAGTCGCCGCGCCGGACGGCGTTGCAGTTGCCGACGGACGGTGTCCGCTGGTCGTCGTAGTAGAAGAGGTCGCCGCGGTCCATCCGGCGGCCGGTGGCCAGGGCACGCAGGATGCTGCGGCCGTCGATGGTGCGATCCGGGTCGGGCTCGACGCCCGCGGCCTCCAGGAGGGTCGGGAGGACGTCCACGAGAGAGGTGGGCTGGCGGTAGGTGACCCCGGCCGGTACGACGGCGGGCCACTCGACCACGAACGGCACCCGCTGGCCGCCCTCGTACGTCTCGGCCTTGCGGCCGTAGAGGTCGCCGGCGCTGCCGACGTACCACGGCCCGTTGTCGCTGGTGAAGATCACGCAGGTGTTGTCGCGGACGCCGAGGGCGTCGAGTTCGTCCAGCAGCACGCCCACGTAGTGGTCGATCTCCTCCACCGAGTCGCCGTGCGGACCCGCCGCCGAGCGGCCCGCGAACTCCGAGGCGAGGGGCTCGTGCGGTTGGGTGATGGCGAGGTAGACGAAGAACGGCCGGTCGGCGTGGGCGCGGATGAAGGAGACGGTCTCCTCCGCATAACGCCGCGTCAGGCCGGCCTGCTCCGGGGGCTGTTCGACGATCTCGCGGTCGTCGTAGAGCGGCAGCGGCGCCATGTCGTTGGAGTACGGCAGACCGAAGTAGCGGTCGAAGCCGTGCTCCATGGGGTGCAGTCCGGGGTCGACGGCGGGGTTGCCGAGGTGCCACTTGCCGATGTGGGCCGTCGCGTAGCCCGCACCCTTGAGGTACGTGGCGAGCGTCGTCTCCCGCGACGACATCCCATTGGTGTGGTCGGGGAAGAGCACGGTCGCGAGGTTCACGCGCGGTGCGTAGCAGCCGGTCAGCAGCGCGGCGCGGGACGGGGTGCAGGTGGGGGCGCCCGCGTAGAAGTCGGTGAAGCGCATGCCGCGGCGCGCCATGCCGTCGATGACGGGCGTGTCCACCAGCGGCGAGCCGTAGCAGCCGGGGTCGCCGTAGCCGAGGTCGTCGCAGTAGACGATCACGACGTTCGGTGCGGCCGCCTCCTCGCCGTGGGCGGGGGCGGCGGTGGTGACGCCGGCGACGGCGGCCAGGCCCATGGCGCCGGAGCCCTTCAGGATGGTCCGTCGGGTGGCGGATGCCGTGGAGGAAGCCGTAGGAGTGGCTTCGCCGGGGTGGACGCTCATACGGTCGTCGTCTCCTTCCGCGCCGCAGCCTCGGCGGCGACGTCGTCGCGCAGCTCCTCCAACGGCCCGCGCAGCCGCTCCACGACACCGGGGTGGAGGGCGGCCACGTTGTACGCCTCGCGGACGTCGGCCGTGACGTCGAACAACTGCGGCATGTACGGGGTCCTGCCGGCACCGAACGCGACGTGCAGCTTCCAGCGGTCGCTGCGCACGGCGTTCAGCCACTCGTCGAAGAAGAGGTAGACGGGCCCCCGGACGGGGGAGGGACGGCCGGTCAGCAGCGCGGACATGTCTTCGCCGTCGAGGCCGTCCGGCGGGTCCACCCCGGCGAGCGCGCACAGCGAGGGCGTCAGGTCCAGCAGCGAGCGCGGTGTTTCGTCGCGGGTGCGGCGGGTGACGGAGGGCCAGGAGGCGAGGAACGGGACGCGGACGCCGCCGTCGAAGACCTCGGGTTTGCGGCCGCGCCGTTCCTGGGTGCGGCCCTCGTAGCGCGGGCCGTTGTCGCTGGTGACGATCACCAGCGTCCGGCGGGTCAGCCTCCTGCGGTCGAGGTGGCGCAGGAGCACGCCGAGGTAGTGGTCGAGCTGCTCGACCAGGTCGCCGTAGGCACCGGCGGCGGACGCGCCGTGGAAGCGGGGCTCGACCCGGTAGGGGGCGTGCGGTCCGAGGTGGGAGAGGACGGCGAGGAACGGGCCGTCGCGGTGGTCGTCGACGAAGTCGAGGGCGGCGTCGGTGAGACGGCGCGCGGACTGCGCCGGGTCGGCGTCGTCCACGACGGCCTTCCGCCCCTCGTACCAGGCCAGCGGCGTGACGTCGGTGCCGTGCAGGGTGCCCTCGAAGCGGTCGAAGCCGTGATCGAGCGGGTGCCGGCCGGGCCGCGTGCCGAGCCGCCACTGACCGAACAGCCCGGTGGCGTAGCCCGCGCTCCCGAGCGCCTTCGCGACGGTGACCGCGTCCGGGGGCAGGCCGGCGTCGGTGCCGGGGCCGGTGGAGGCGGGCAGGCCGTAGCGCGCCCCGTAGCGCCCGGTGAGCAGGCCGGCCCGCGACGGCGTGTCCGTCGAGGCGGCGGCGTACATCGCCTCGCAGACGACACCGTCGGCCGCGAGCCGGGTCATCGCGGGCGTGCGGATGAGGCGCGAGCCGTACGGGCTGAGATCACCGATGCCCAGGTCGTCCGCGAGAACCACGACAACGTTCGGTGGCACCATGACCCGCCTCTCTCCTCATGACAGGAACATGTCGACCATAGAAGGCTTCGGTCGGGCAGCCAACACCTTTGACGGCCGGAGAGTGAACTTTCTCCACTGCGAGGCGAAAGTGCCGGAGCCTTCGGCGCCGGCCGTACGACTGCCGCATGACCGCCCGCCGCACCGAGGGCGCCCCGGTGGCCGGTCCACTCCGGTCACCGGGGGCGCGGCGGTCACCGCACGGCCGGCTCTACCACTCGGGGGAGGGTTCGCCGGGCGCGAGAGGCGTGGGAGTGCCGGTCTCTTCGGGGACGGGCGTCGGCTCCCCCGGCTCCTTGCTCGGAGTGCGGGGCTCCGAGGGAACGGCTGTCGGCTCTTCCGGCATCTCGCTCGGAATCCCGGCGTCGGAGGGGACGAGCGCCGGCTCGCCGGGCGCCTCGCTCGGGGTCTCGGTGTCCGAGGGGACGGGCGTCGGCTCGCCGGGCACCTCGCTCGGCACGGCGGACTCCTGCGAGCCGGGGCCGCCGGCCGGCTTCTCGGTGCCGGTGGTGGCGTGGGCGAGGGCGCCCAGGCCGCCGACGGCCAGGACGCCCGCGGCGGTTGCCGTGAGGATCAGTCGGCGCGGACGCCTGGGATGACGGGTCGTCAAGGTGACTCCTGATGCGTGGTGGTCGACCGGCCCCGGCCGTCGCCGAAGCCCTTGCATGAGAGGAGTACGGGGGCGGGGACGCCTCAGGTTGCACGGCCCGTCCGGGAGAATTTCCGCCCGGCAGCGTGCAACCTCCCGCCGCCCGCTCACGTAGAGGAATGTGAGAAGCGTCGTGATCCGAAGGGCGGGGTGGGTGAGGGAAGCGGTACGGGAGCGGGAGTTCCGGGAGTTCGCCGAGGCCCGGCAGGCGGACCTCAGACGCAGCGCGTACCTGCTCTGCGGTGACTGGCACCAGGCCCAGGACCTGACCCAGACCACGCTCATGAAGCTCTACGCGGCCTGGGGGCGGGTCCGCCGGGACGGCAATGTGGACGCGTACGCCCGTACGATCCTCACCCGCGTCTTCATCGACCAGCTCCGCCGCCGGGCCTGGCGGGAGGAGCTGATGGAGGACGTGCCCGAGGCGCCCCAGGCGCCCCCGACCACCCAGGAACTGCGGCTGGTGATGCAGTCCGCGCTGAGGGAACTGCCGCCCCGGTACCGGGCGGTGCTGGTGCTGCGGTTCTGGGAGGACTGGAGTGTGGAGCAGACCGCGGAAGCGCTCCGGGTGAGCCCGGGAACGGTCAAGAGCCAGAGCGCGCGGGGGCTGCGCCGGCTGCGCCAGCTCCTCGGCACCCCCGCCCACGAGGTGAACGGAAGGTGAGGCGGGAGATGGACGAGAGTGAATCCGCCGACCTGCACCGCGCCTTCGCGGCGATGGCGGACGACCCCACGGCGCCGCCGATGCCCAGCGTCACCGACGCGGCCGTCGCCGGCGGCCGCCGGATCCGCCGCCGCCGGGCCGCGGCCGCCGCCGGGAGCGCGCTGGCGGTGGCCGCCCTCGCCGTCAGCCTCGCGGCCGGCCTTCCCGGTCTGGGGTCCGAGGACCGTTCCAGGCCCGCCACCCCGCCGCCCAGCAGCCCACCGGCTTCGTCCACGCCGCCCTCGCCGTCCGAGCCTCCGTCGGAGATCCCCAGCGGGATTCCCACACCGACGGGGAACGACGACCATCCGGGGGTGCCGTCCTCCGGGAGCTCCCCGTCCACCGACTCCGAGTAGGGCGGTGCTCCCCGGCGACGGCACCGGGCCCGGTTGGGCCGCGGTGCCGCGGCAGGGCCTGACGTCTACTCGAAGAACTTCAGGCTGTAGCCCACGTCGGTCGTACTGCCAGGGACGTTGGCGCGCCGGTACGTGGTGTTGCTCCACCAGACCGCCGTCCCGGAGTACCAGAAGCGGTTGGCCCATGTGTACGGAGTGCCCTTGGCCACCGCGTGGAACATCGTGGGGAAACGGTTGCCGGAGGGCGGGCCGGCGTTGACGTCGCCCTGCGGAAGGACGAACGTGTGGTGGCCGGGGCCGTTGACGTTCACCGTCGGTGTCCAGCCGGACATCATGGACGGCGCATGCGAGCCGAACAGGCAGCCGTTGCTCTTGTACCAGTCCCAGACGTAGGTGGGATCGCCGCCGGCCCTCAGCCGCAGGTCGGCGATGCAGTACTTGTCGCTCCAACTGCCGTTCGCGGAGTAGACGACGTGCAACTGGCCGTTCGGGTCGACGATCGGCTGGGGCGCTTCGTTGATGAACGGGTTGCCCACCACGCGCTCCCACGGCTCACGCGGCTGCGAGATGATGTAGCGGCCGCCGGTGGAGGCGGTGGGGCCGCTCATCCGGGCGACGTAGAGGTTCTGTTCGACGTTGGTGTCGCCGGCCCAGCCCGACCATACGAACCAGCGCTGCCCGCCGAACGTGAACGGCACCCCGTCGATGGCCCACTTGTCGCCGGGCAGGGCCACCTTGACGGCCGCGGAGTAGCCGGAGGTCGGGTTCGCGGAGCCGATGTGGTACATCCGGTGCGCCGCACCGCGGCCGGCGGCGAAGTAGATGCGGTACTGGCCGTCGTGATGGACGATCTCCGGCGCCCAAACCTCGCCCAGATTGCCGGTGTCCTGCCACACCTGATGCTTGGGGGCGGTGGCCACGGCCTCCGGCGTGGACGCCGTCCGCACCGCGATCCCGCCGTCCACCGACTTGGCGGAGACGTAGAGGCTGCCCACCTTGATGATGCTGGGGTCGGCCCCGCCCACCAGAGCACGGCCGAGCGTGGACGGCGGCGCCGCCGTCGCAGCCGTCGCCGCCTCCTGAGCTGATGGGCCGGCGGGTCCGTCACCGGGCTTGGCGGCGGTGGCGGCTTGTCCGAGAGCGAGTACGCCGATCAGCCCTAACGGGACGGCACCGGCGAGCCAACGGGAAGGGCGCATCAGGTCCTCCTGGTGTGTACATGACTCACATGGAGAGCGCTCTCAACTGTCACGGCGACGGGGGAAACCTGTCAAGGAACGCAACCGGGCCACTGCGAGCCGGCGCGCAGCGGTTCGTTCAGCCTGCTCTCGCATGCTCAATGAGTCCGGCAGTTCGGCCGCGGTGAACGTCGCCAACCCCGGCCGGCCCCCGGCCTGACCGTCTCCGTCACCCTC
Source organism: Streptomyces sp. NPDC004134 (assembly GCF_042874195.1). Lineage (NCBI taxonomy): Bacteria > Bacillati > Actinomycetota > Actinomycetes > Kitasatosporales > Streptomycetaceae > Streptomyces > Streptomyces sp. NPDC004134. The sequence goes on from NZ_JBIAMS010000026.1 coordinate 88,726, forward strand.
GCCGCCCGCGGCCGCACCCGCCGGATAACCGTCGAGTTGGGCTCCGGCGGGGACCTCGGCAAGACGATGCCGCGCCTCCTCGCTCGACCTGCCGGAGTGCCGCCGCCCGGCCTGCCGCACCGTCAGGCCCGGCGGCGGTCGCTCCGTGACCGACCCCAACTACTCGTTTGGCCGTTCGACGTTTGCCGTCGTTGGAGCAATCTCGCCTTGCAGGCTTGACGGTCCATGGCGAGACGTTCATCCTCGTCGGGCAGTGGTGTAGTCCAATCTTGCCGTACTTCACCGGCAAGTTCCCCTGTATCTGCCGTCATCAACGCCGTGGCGGCCCGGAGAAGGAGGCGGCCAGACCACAGCGTCTGTCATGTTTCGCGACCCTCCAGTGCACTTGGGCACGTGCGGATGCCTGTTCCAGCGAGCAGGAGGTCAGGGCACCGGCGCCATCGCGGTACTCGGGCGCCACAGGCGACAATTGGAGGTTGATCGTGCACGGTGCTTCGACTCTCGTGCCGGTGAGGGCCCGCCCTCCCGGCCGCCTGCACAGATGGGCAGCGCTGCTCGCCCTGGCGGTGGTCTTCCTGGCGTCGCAGGGATGGCCCCGTGACGCGGCTGCCGCAGTGCCCGCGTACGACGGACAACCGCGTTTCGACACCGCGTTGTTCAGCATCAAGAGCCCGAACAACGCCGCGGCCCAGGAGTTCACCACGGCCGCCGGCCGGGTGGACAGGGCCTCCCTCTACCTGGCGAGCCGTGCCGCCTCGGGCACCGTCACGGTGGAGGTCCGGACGGTGCGAGAGGATCCCGCGTCCGCGATCTCTTCGAGCACACGGGACCTCGCGCGGCTCGGCGGCGGCGGAGCGGCATGGCTCGACTTCCCGCTCGGCGTCGACGTCACCCCCGGAAAGACCTACTACCTGTTCGCCCAGGCGACCACGACGGAGAACAAGGCGATCGCCTGGCACGGCACCAGGTCACCGGTCGAGGGATCGCTCACGAGCTGGAACTACGACCTCCCGGTGCTCGGTGGCTGGCGGGCGTACACCACCCGTACCGCCTTCTTCATCAACCCGACCGGCGCCGAGGGCTGCGGCGACCCGGACGCGTGCTACCGCGCCGTGCCCGACCACGTCTTCGCCGCCTCCACGGCGGGCTTGTACTCCAACGGGAAGGCCACGGAGGCCATCACACCCGTGCAGGCGTACGGCTCCGAGTACGTGCGGGACAGCAACGTCCTGCGACTCCCCAGCGGCCGCTGGCGCTACCTGCCCGCGGGCGGGACCGAGCCGGTGACGGTGCGCGCGAACGACCCCGGTGCACGGCGTCAGATCAGCGAGTCGCGCGCCTGGCTGAAGCGCGGCACCGTTCCCGGCAAGACGGGTCCTCAACGCAAGGCCGCGGCACGGGCCTTGCTGTCCATGAGAGCACTCGTCCAGCCCAACGGGGCTTCCGCCGCCGCCTGGTACTCCATCTGGACGTACTCGTGGCCCCGCGACTCCAGCTACGTCGCCGCGGCGTTCGCACACACGGGACACACGGAGGAGGCGTACCGGATCCTGACGTACAACGCCTCCACCCAGCGCCCGGACGGCACCTGGGAAGCGCGTACCACCTTGGACGGCGCGGGACCGCCCGACAACCGGCATTGGCAGCTCGACGCCAACGGCTGGGTTCCCTGGTCCACATGGCAGTGGTACCAGGCCGCTCCGCGGAATACCCGCGACGCGGACCTGGCCAAGCTGTACCCGGCGATCGAAAAGGCCGCCGACTACGCTGCCGGCACCCTGGACGGGGACGGACTGCCGCCGGCCTCCCCGGACTACTGGGAACTCGGCACCGATACCCCGAACATCGGAACCGCCGCACCGCTGCTCAGCGGCCTCAACGCCGCGGCCGACCTCGCCCGGGCCCTCGGCCACGACGACCGCGCGGCGACCTGGGCAGAGGCCGCAGGCAGGCTGTCGGACGCCATCGCCGAGCACTTCGCCCCCCTCGGCTACCAGCGCACGGTGGACGGCCTGCACGGCCGCGACAGCGCGGCCGCCTTCATGGCACCGCCCTTCAACACCGCGCCCTCCGACCTGCCGGACGCGCTCGACTCCACCTACGACGCTCTGCTGCGCCCGAACGGCGGTGTCGTCCCCGGCGACGACCCGGGCCACAACTGGGGCACGTCGACCTGGACACCCAGCACGTCGTTCTTCGGACTGGCGTGGGCGGGCCTCGGCGAGCGAGAGAAGGCCGGCCGCGTGCTCGACTGGGTGCTCTCCAGGCGCAACGTCCTCGGCGAGCTGCCCGAGAAGGTCGACAACGACGGCAACCCGGCGTCGGTCGTCCCGCTCGGCTGGACGGATTCCCTGTTCGTCCTGACCTTGCTCCAACTCGACCGCGACGCGGCCCTCCCCGTGCCACCCGGGGCCCGCTGACGCCCGCCGTACGCCGGACTCTGCCCCCTGCCTCGGCCCAGGCAGGGGGCAGGGCCGGTGATACGGCCGGGAAGGTACGCAGCCACCTGCCTGACGCGCACCCCGGCCGAGCAATGGCTTCCGGGCGGAGCCATCGGCCGTCTCCGTGACCGCCCCCGCCTGAGATGATCGGCAGGAATGAAGGACTGAACGCAGAGGTAGAGAGCCTTGATCATTCCAATACTGCTCGTCGTCCTGGCGCTCGTACTCGGGGGCTGCGTATGCGTGGTGTGGGCGGCACGTGGGGGAGGACCCCGATGGGTCCGTGCCGCGGCGACCCTGACCCTCGCCGCCGGGAACGTGGTACGCAGTTCCGCGGGCGGCCGGCGTAGCGACAGCAACGGCAACACCAGCGGCGACGACTAATGTCCGGCGACCGTCTCATGCGCATCCGCAGTGCCGAGTTCCAGGCCATGGCCGAGAGGGTCCTGCGGGTCACCGCGCTCACTTCCCGCCTGAACGTCCTGCCTTTCGAAGACGAAGCGGGCAAGGCGGAACTGTTCGAGCGGATCCTCGGCAAGCCGCTGCCGCCGAGAGTCACGATCTATCCGCCCTTCTTCACCGACCACGGCCTGAACCTCGACCTCGCGGAACGCGTCTTCATCAACCAGAACTGCACCTTCCTGGACTACGCCGGCATCCGCATCGGCAGGCGCGTGATGATCGGCCCGAAGGTCACGTTCATCACCAGCGGGCACCCGGTCGATCCCGGGGAGCGGCGGCTGTACCTCACCGGCGCACCCATCGACGTGGCGGAGAACGTGTGGATCGGTGCCGGTGCCACCATCCTGCCCGGCGTCACCATCGGCCGCGACGCCGTGGTCGCCGCCGGCGCGGTCGTGGCCGACGACGTTCCGCCGGCGAGCCTGGTGACCGGCGGCAAAGCAACCGTGCACCGCCGGTGGATCTCGGATGATGCGTGACGCCGTGACAAGGTCCGCGGCCCTTGGAGCCTTGTCGGCCGCGTGCGGCGTGGCGGGGCTCCAAGGGGCGAGCTGCTGAGGTGCCGTCAACTGGTCCGGTTGTAGATCGCCGTGCCGGGGCAGCCGGAGTAGCCGAGGCGGGCGCCGCAGCCGGTGTACTGGCTGGAGCCGTTCCACCACGTCCAGCCGCCGATGGTGCGGCCGTTCAGCCAGGTGTACTGGCCGACGAGGTTCGCGTCGTACGTGCGCAGGCTCCAGTGCACGTGCGCGCCCGTCGCCGAACCGCCGGCGCAGACGTCGGTGCCGATGGTGCCGAGCAGGGCGCTGCTGCCGATCGATGTCCCGTTGTAGTAGGTCGTGTTCCACATGTGGTAGTAGTCCGTCGAGAAGCCGCCGGGGTGGATCACCCTGGTCCAGCCGCCGCCGGCACCGCACATCGAGGTCGCCGTGCCTTCACGGGACGATCGGACCCGCCCGCTGGCGTTGCCGCCGGCGAAGTCGAGGCTGCTCCAGTAGCCGGTCCCGCCGGTGTGGGAGTGGGGACCGCCGGTCACGGTCATGTAGTAGTCGGGCATCCACGGCAGCAGCAGCCCGCCGGTGTTGGCCGCGGCCCTCGCCGGTGACGCCTTCTTGTCCGGGGTCACCTTGCGCTGCGCGTAGTCCGTCATGGCTTTCCGCTCGGCCTTGCCGACCAGCGGCGAGGCCGCTACGTGCTCGGTGAACTCGCGGTCGCCTTCGAGGCCGGCGATCCAGCGGCCGTTCTCGCGGTGGGCGATGTAGAGCCAGCCCTCCGGCTGGCCGTGCGCCTTGCGCGAGGCTTCGACGTACGCCACACCGCGGGCCCATCCGGGCGAGACGGTGCGGACGTCGACGACCACCTTGCGGCCCTCGGCGGCGAGTTTCCTGACGGCCTTCGCCGGGGCGAGTCCCTTGGCGTCGTGGGAACGGGAGAGGGCATCGGCGGAGACCGCGTCGATCAGCGCTTTGCGGCCGGTGCCGAGGCGGTCGGCAACCTTGTCCGGCATCTTCACGGTGACACCGGTGGACGGCGAGGCGGTGGACGCGGGTGTCGCGAGGGGTCTTTCTGCCGTTCCCGGGGAGGTGGCCACCGCCGAGGGCGCGGTGGCGAGCAGCCCGGTGACGGCGAGAGCGGCGAGGGTGGTTCTCACGGACAGCTTGGAGAGCATGGGTGGTACCCCATTCCCGTACGCGAGGTCCTGTCGGGTGAACAGGTCAGCGGGATTTTGGCACAACGCGGTCACGCTCTGCGAGGCGCCGAAATCAGGGAATGTGCAGATCGGGGATTCAATGTCATCCTTGCGTCACATTCGGCGAAGTCGCCGGCGGTGGGGGAGACGTGCCGTCCTGCGCCACAGGGCCGGCGCGGAGACATGAAGCGTCGTCGGCCTGCTCGTGACGTGCGTCCCGCTGCTGTACGAGGTGTGGCCCACACCCGATACGCCACGGCCCCGTTGCCCTGCGACGTCGCCGAGGGAGGCGGGCCCGGGCGGGCTTCGTCACAATCCATGAATCGTGTCACCACGTATTGACGGGCCATTTCTAGCGAAATACGGTTCCGCTACATCCATGAATTGAAACGTTTCAATCTAGCGATGGAGCACGTATGAGACTTCGGAGAAGGAGACCCGGGCCCTGGCGCGCCGTCACCGTCCTGGCCGCGGTGCTCGCCTCGGTCGCCGCGCTCACCGCTCCGGCCGCCGGGACCACGGACGCGCAGGCGGTGTCCCGTGCTCCCGAGCGGCCGTCCGCGCCGACCGGGCTGCGGACGAACTCGCTGCCCGCCCCCGCGGACGTGGACGCCGCCGGGACGGTCGAGTTCGGCTGGCAGTCCGCGCTGCGCCGGCAGGGCGCGTACAAGGTCGAGGTGACGCGCCTCGGCGCGGACCGCCCGGTGTGGGCGTCCGGCAAGGTCGAGTCGGCGCGGTCGTCCGCCGTACGCTACGCCGGTCCCGCGCTCCGTACGGGCGAGCGGTACCGGTGGCGCGTGCAGGTCTGGGACGAGGACCGCCGGCCCTCTCGGTGGTCGGAGTACGCATCGTTCGGCACCGGTCCCGGCGCCGACTGGGGCGATTCGGCGCCTGTGTGGCCCCGCCGGCCGGCCGAGGAGAAGTGGACCGACTACCGCGTCGACCTGACGCTCACGGTCACCCGCACCGCCCTCGGCGTCCGCTTCCGGTCGCCGGACCCGAAGAACGGCTACATGTGGCAGTTCCGGGCGGCCGGCGCGGCCAACCCCAACACCCTTGTGCCGCACATCCAGACCGATGGCCGATTCCAGGTCGGCGACCCCGTACCGCTCGGGACCGAGCTGAAGACCGGCACCGAGCACCGGGTCAGCATCGAAGCCGTCGGCTCCACCCTCACCACCTCCCTCGACGGCCGCGTCGTGGACCGCCGCACCGACACCGCCTACCCCGAGGGCGTCATCGGCTTCCGCAACGGCGGCAGCGAGACGGGCGTCGTGGACGACGTGCGCGTCACCGGCCTGACCGGCACCGGCGACGGCACCGAGCTGTACCGCAACGACTTCGAAGGACCCGGGGCGGGCTTCCCGTGCGGGACCGTCCAGAACGGGGCGCTCAGCCTCGGGACCGGTGTCGACTGCCTCAACGTCAACAGGGCCAACGACTGGGCGCTGTTCCGCGACGACTTCTCGCTCGCGCATGGCAAGAAGGTCGCCTGGGCGACCGTCTTCGCCACCGGCTCCGCGTACTCCAGCGCCAAGCAGTACGTGTACAAGATGTACCTGGACGGGGAGTTCGTCGGGCTCGGCCCGACGAGCCCGACCGGCGACGAGGTCCGCTACGACGGCTTCGACCTCACCGACCGGCTCCGCACACGCGGCCCGCACACGCTCTCCGCGATCGCGTACGCCACGAAGGACCAGCGCTTCCAGGCCCATGTGATCGTGCGCTACACCGACGGCACCACCCAGACCCTCGGCACCGGAGCCGGCTGGCAGGCCAGGTCCGGAAGCGGCATCTGGACGTCGGCGGACAGCATCGGCACGAACTACTGGTACGCGCCCCAGGAGGACGTCGACATGGCCGCGTTCCCGGACGGGTTCGGGAAGCCCGGCTTCACCGGCCCCGGCTGGAGCGCCCCCGAGGTCAAGGAGCCGTTCGGCAACCTCGCCCCGACACCGTTCGCGAAGGTCGAGGAGCAGACGCACGCCCCCGCGAAGATCGTCGACCTCGGCGGCGGCGACTACTTCGTCGACTTCGGCCGCACCTGGATGGGCGGCGTCAGGCTCACCCTGGACGGCCGGCAGGACCAGCAGGTCCGGCTGCAGTTCGGCGAGGAGCTGTCGGCTCCGCACACCGCCCGCTACCGGATGCGTACCGGCAACACGTACGAGGACGTCCTCACCCTCCGCGACGGCCGGCAGACCGCCGGCACCTGGGGCATGCGCGTCTTCCGCTACCTGAACATCGTCGACTCGCCCGTCCCCGTCACGAAGGACAACCTGAGCGCGCTCGCCCTGGTCTACCCCTTCGACCGCGACGCGGCCCGGCTGACCTCCTCCGACCCCGACCTCGTCAAGGTCTGGCAGTTCACCAAGGACACCATCGAGACCGCCAACCAGAACTTCTTCACCGACTCCTGGACCCGCGAGCGCACCAACTACGAGGCCGACGCCTACATCCAGTTGCTGTCCAACCTCCACCTCACCGAGGACCCGACGCTCAGCCAGTACTCCATGGACTACTTCGAGGAGAACCGCACCTGGCCCACCGAGTGGCCGATGTACGTGATCAGCGCCGTGTACGACACCTGGCAGCGCACCGGCTCCACCGACCAGATCGAGCGCGCCTACGACACGCTCAGGCCCAAACTGCTCGACGAGGACTACGACCCCGTCACCGGCACCATCGTCCAGCGCGACGCCATCGTCGACTGGCCCGACAGCCAGCGCGACGGCTACCGGTTCACCGACCAGAACACCGTCCTCAACGCCCTCGCCTACAGCAACTACCGGCAGATGGAGACCATCGCCGGAGAACTCGGCCACGACCAGGACGCCGAGGACTTCCGGGCGAAGGCCCGGACGATCCGCGACGCCCTCAACACCAGGTTCTACGACCCGGAGCAGGGCGCCTACGACGACGGGCTGGACAAGGACGGCGTCCCGACCGGCCACCGTGCCGTGCACGCGAGCGTGTTCCCGGCCGCCTTCGGAGTACCCGAAGACGCCGGCCGCCGCGGCGCCGTCGCGGACTACATCGCCTCCCGGGGCATGGCCTGCAGCGTCTACTGCTCCGGGTTCCTGCTCCAGGCCCTCTACGACGCGGACCGCGGTCAGGAGGCGCTCGACCTGCTGACCTCCTCCGGCACGAACGGCTGGCTGCACATGCTCGACATCGGCGCCGGCGCCACCGGCGAAGCCTGGGACCCCGGCCAGAAGGGCAACATGACCTGGTCGCACCCATGGGCGACGGCCCCCGCGTACGTCATCCCACGCGACATGTACGGCATCCAGCCGACGTCGCCGGGGTACGCGACCTTCCGGGTCCGGCCCCAGACCGGCGACCAGCGCTTCGGCTCCGTCACGCTGCCGACCGTCAAGGGCACCATCGGGGTCTCCTTCCACCGGTCCGGCGACCGGCAGGACCTCGGCGTCAGCGTGCCCGGCAACACCACCGGGACGGTCGGCGTGCTCGCGCCCGAGGGCCACGAGGCAGCGGTCGTGTACGTCGACGGCCGGCCCGTCGAGGGCGAACGCGACGGCGACCGCATCACCGTGCAGGTGGGCGCCGGCTGCCACGTCCTCAGCACCTCGTGGACGGCGAGCGTGCGCGACGACGACCGCCTGACGGGCGTCTGCCGCAAGGAGAACTGAAGCCGGCGTGCGCTGCCGCGGGGAAGCCGGCGACCCGGACCGGCTCCCGCGCGGCGCTCGGCGTCTGCGGGGTGAGGGCCCCGGTCGCCTACGGGGGCGACCGGGGCTTTTCCGCCCGGGCAACGGCGCGTGAACCGGGCGGAGTCTCAGGGGAGGGTGAGGGCCGTGTGGGCCGGGCGGGGCTGCGGGGCCGGGAGGGTGGTGAGGGTGCGGAGCCTGGTGTTGCGGGCGTCGAGGGCCTCCTGGGTGGTCGGGAAGAGGGTCGCGCCGCCTTCGCCGACCAGGTTCTGGTTCCGGGTGACGAAGTCGCGGGTGGCGTGTTCGTACGCGGCGAAGCCCCCGGTGTGGTCCCGGTCGGCGAGCGAGGCGGCGAGCATGTACGCGCCGACGAGCGCGAGGCTGGTGCCCTGGCCGGTGAGGAACGAGGGGGCGTACGCGGCGTCGCCGAGCAGGGCGGCTCTGCCCCGCGACCAGCGGGGCATCCGGATCTGGGCGACCGCGTCGAAGAACACGTCGTCCGCCTCCCGCATCGCGGTCAGCATCCCCGCCACCTCCCAGCCCGCGTCGGCGAAGACCTCGGCCACCAGGTGCCGTTGGGCCCGCGGGTCCGGGAAGGCGGCGAACGGCGGTGTGGGGCGGGCGAAGGTCAGGAAGGCGTGCACGTCGTCGTCGGGGCCCGTGGCGTAGAGCGCCGCGGCTCTGCCGGGGGTGTTCCACATGACGGTCTCGTAGGCGAGCCCGAAGGCGTTGGGCACGGTGAAGACGGCGAAGCAGTAGCCGAGGTAGCGGTGGAACTGCTCCTCGGGGCCGAAGAGCAGCTTCCGGGTGTGCGAGTGCATCCCGTCCGCGCCGAACACCATGTCGTACGTACGCCTCCCGCCCCCGCGGAAAACGACGTCGACCCCGCGGCCGCTCTGCTCCAGGGTGTCGACCGAGTCGCCGAAGACGAACTCCACGTCGTCGCGGACCGCCGCGTACAGGGCGTCGGTGAGGTCCCCGCGCCGTACCTCCAGGTCGTGGCCCGCGACGCCGCCGGTGACCGCGTGCGGGTGGACCGCGGCCACCTCGCTGCCGTCGGCGGCGAGGAACGTCAGCCGGCGCAGGTCGATGTGGGCGTCCCGCAGGCGGGGGAGTACGCCCATCCTGCGGACGACCTCCAGGGCGGTGCCGCGTACGTCGACGGGGTAGCCGCCGCTGCGGAGCGTGCCCGCCTTCTCCACCACCGTGACCGCGTATCCGCGGCGGTTCAGCCAGTACGCGAGGACGGGCCCCGCGATGCTGGCACCGGAGATCAGGACGCGGGTGGGTGCCGTGCTCATTCCTTGGCTCCTTTGCTCATGGTGCGCGTGACCAGCAGGGACAGCGCGGTGACGGCGCCGGCTATGACGAAGCCGGTGACGAAGGAGGACTCGGCCGGGATCTGCCCGCCCGCGGGCGTCCCGGCGGTGAGGAGGGCGCCGCCGAGCTGCGCGCCCACGGCGAAGCCGACCACGCGCGTCACCAGGATCAGGCTGCTGGCGATGCCGGTGTCGCGCTGCTCGACGGACGTGGCGGTGCTGGTCATCATCGCCGTGACGCACAGGCCGTTGGCGAGGGCGATCAGCGTCTTGCCGGCGACGACGTGCCAGACCTCGCCGTGCACGGCCGCCAGGGCGAACAGCGAGAAGGCGAGCATGACGGCCCCGGTGCCGACCACCGCGCGCGAGCCGAACCGCCGCGTCCCGATTCCGCCGAGCGGCCCGGCCAGCGACGCGGCCACGGCGCCCGGCAGCAGGAGGAATCCGATCGCGGTGGCGCCGGCCCCGAACCCGTACGCCTCCTTCGGCAGCGCGAGCAACTGCGGTACGAGGAAGACCGGCACCGAGGTCCCGACGCAGATCAGGAACGTCAGCACGCACGCCTTCCAGATCTCCGGGCGCGCCAGCATCCGCAGGTCGATCATCGGCGCGGACGCGCGGCGCTCGACGGCCGTCCACCCGATCGTGAAGGCGGCCAGTGCCGCGATGAGCGCGGCGAGTACGAGGGGCCGCGAGCGGAGTTCCGGGACCTTGGCGAGGATGGCCATGAGCGTGCCCAGCGCGCCGCTCAGCAGCAGCAGGCCCGGCCAGTCGATCCCGCCCCCGCCGGACCGGCCGGGCGCGTCGGCCGGCATCAGCCTGTGCACCAGCAGCGTCGACCCGATGACCGCGAAGGTCGGCAGCGCGAACATCCAGTGCCGGGACAGCTCTTCCGCCACCGGCCCGGCCGCCAGCGTGCCCGCCATCCCGCCCCCGACGAACAGCCCGCTGACGACCCCGATGGCCACCTTCGACTCGCCGGCGGGCAGGTGGGCGCGTACCACGATGAACGACAGCGGCAGCGCGCCGACCATCGCGCCCTGGAGCACCTGGCCGAGCAGCAGCACCGGCAGGTTCGGCGCCACGGCGGATATCAGGCCGCCCACCGAGACCACCGCCATCAGCCGGATCAGGACCCGCTTCCCGCCGTAGCGGTCGCCGAACTTGCCGGCGATCGGGGTGGTGAGCGCGCCGGTGATGAGGAGCGCGACGCTGAGCAGCGCGCCTTCCGCGGGGCTCAGGTGCAGCTCGCGTTGGAGGAGCGGGAGCGTCGGCGTCACCACCGACTCCAGGGCGCCGGTGGCGACGGCCAGCATGCCGAGGGCCCCGACGGCGGCCTTTCCGATGGGGACAGGGGGAGCCAGGGTTGAGGTCATGAGCGTCCTTTCCGAGCCGAGGAGTTCGGGGGGCTACGGAGCCGGTGAGGCTGCGGCCGTACGGGGGCGCGCCGCCGCCCCGCGCGGGGGTGCGCCGGCGGACCGCGCGGCGGCGTGGCCGAGGCCGGCCACCGCCAGCGCGACGCACGCCGCCGCCGCCACCGCGAGGCCCGCGTGCACCCGGCATAGCGCGGCGCCGGCGACCGCCCCGGCGGCCAGGAGCGCGACGGCGGCGCTCCGCCGCAGCGCCCCCTGCCCGCGGGCCGCGCCCAGCCGGGAGTCCGCCGCGAGGCCGGTCAGCGTGGAGGTGACGACCACCGTGGTGACGTCCTTGACCGCCAGGTGCCGGGCGGTCGCCGCCTGCGCCCCCATGGCCAGCGCGAGCCCCGACGCTGTCAGCGCGCGGGCGCCGGGCGTGCCCGCCCCGCCCGCGGCCAGGCCGGACGCCGCGGCGGCCAGGGCCAGTCCGACGCCGGTCAGCAGCACCGTGCACCGGCGGCTCCAGCCCGCGGCGGCGGTGCGCAGCAGCCGTCCGGCGACGGCGGCGCCGGCGAGGAAGAGGGCGAGCGCCAGGGCAGGGCCGAGGACCGGCAGCCCCGTTCCGCCCGCGGCCGCCATCCCGAGGATGACGACGTTGCCGGTCATGTTGCCCGCGAACACCTGGTCCAGGTGCAGGTAGCCGACGGCGTCGACCACGCCCGTCGCGAAGGTGAGGGCGAGCATCAGCGCCGGCGGACCGACCGGCCGGCCGCGGGCCGCGGTGCCGCTCATCGCCCGGTCGCGTAACCCTGGGCGCCGCGCGGGTTCGCGGCCGCCTGGAGGAGGCCGCTGTCCGGGTCGCGCGTGACGACGGACAGGCGGCCCTGGCTCCACGGCCCCGAGACCGTCACGTCGTGCCCGCGGGCGCGCAGTTCGCCGGCGATCGCCTCCCCCGCCCGCTCCTCGATCACCAGCCCGGCGGGCGTCCAGGTACGCGGCCAGAACGAACTCGGCACCGCGGTGGTGTGGAACGCGGGCGCGTCGATCGCCTCCTGCGGCGTGAGACCGAGGGCCAGGGTGCGTACCAGATAGAGCAGTTGCCACTGGTCCTGCTGGTCGCCCCCCGGTGTGCCCAGCGCGGCCACCGGCCGGCCGCCGCGCAGCAGCAGGGTCGGGCTCAGGGTGGTGCGGGGCCGCCGCCCCGGCGCCAGGCGGGCGGGGGCCGCCGGATCGAGCCAGGTCATCTGCAGCCGGGTGCCCAGGGCGAAGCCGAGTTCCGGCACGGCGGGGGAGGACTGGAGCCAGCCGCCGGACGGGGTGGCGGAGATGATGTTCCCCCAGCGGTCCACGACGTCGATATGGCAGGTGTCGCCGCGGGTGTCCCCGGTCTGCTGCACGGTGGGTTCGCCCACGCCTTCGGCCCGTACGGCGTGCTGCTCGGTGACCAGCGGCGGCGTGTACGGCGCGACGCCGATGTCGCCGGGCCGCAGCGCGGCCGACGCGGCGGCGCCGATCTGCGCGGCGCGCTCGCGGGCGTACGCGGGCGAGAGCAGCCGGCGCAGGACGGTCTCGGCGTCCGCCGGGTCCAGGTGGCCGTAGTACGCCTCGCGGTCGGCCATCGCCAGCTTCAGCGCCTCGGCGAGGGTGTGGACGCCCGCGGCTGTCGACGGGTCGATCCGGTCGTCGCCGAAGTGGTCGAGCATGGCGAGGACTTGCAGCAGCACGGGGCCCTGGGACCACAGCCCGGCCTTCGCCACGGTGACGCCGCGGAACTCCGCGGTGACCGCGGGCTCCAGCGACGGCCGGAAGTCGGCGAGGTCGGCGGCGGTGAGCACCCCGGCGTGGTCGCGGCCCGAGGAGTGCCGGTGCGGCACGGCCGCGGACCGGGCCAGCGCGGCGGCCACGAACCCGGTGCGCCAGGCGTCCCGCGCGGCGCCGATGCGCGCGGCCCTGCTCGCGCCGGCACCCTCGGCGCAGAGCCGGCGCAGGGTGCGGGCGTAGGCGGGGTTGACGAGGGTCTCGTACGGGCCGGGGGCGCGCCCCCGCGGCATCCACTGGGCGTACGAGGTCGGCCAGTGCGTACGGAAGAGGTCCTCGACCGTCGCCAGGACGCCCGCCAGTTGGGGCACGGCGGGAACGCCGCGCTCCGCGTAGCCGACGGCGTACGCCAGCACGTCCGCGAGCTCCCAGGTGCCGAACTCGGCGAGCAGCCACAGCCAGGAGTCGACCGCGCCCGGAACGGCCGCGGCGAGCGCGCCGGCGCCCGGCACGTGGTCGAGGCCCTCGGCCCGGAAGTGCGCGATCGTGGCTCCCCGCGGGGCGTGCCCCTGCCCCGCGAGCACCCGGGGCGCGGGATCCGCCGCGGTGGCGAGTACCGCGACGAGGTCGCCGCCCGGGCCGTTGAGGTGCGGTTCGGCGACGTGCAGGACGAAGGCGCCGGCCGTGGCCGCGTCGAAGGCGTTGCCGCCGCGCTCCAGCACGGACTGGGCCGTCGCGGAGGCCAGCCAGTGCGTCGAGGCGCACATGCCGAAGGAGCCGCGCAGCGTGGGGCGCGTGGTGTGCGGGGGTGCGTCGGTCGGTGACGGTCGCTGACCGGCCATGTCTGTCACATTCCGTTCGTCTCGTACGCGGTGGCCGTGCGGCGCGTGCCTACGGCGCGTGGTGCGTGGCGTGGTGGGCGGCGAGCACGTCGCCGCCGAAGTCGGCCACCGGGTCCCGCCACACGGCGTGGGCGTGGTTGACCCCGCGGTGGATGTTGGTCCACTCGACGAGCAGCCGCGGGCCCTGAAGGCGGTAGTAGTGCGGTTCGCCCGCCGCGGTGGAGCCGGCCCAGGCGAGGTGGACGGCGTCGAGCGCCGCCGGATCCTCGTACCGGGCCAGCGGGGACACCCCTGCGGGGACGCGGTCGAGGTACGTGCCGAGCAGGGCGCGCAGCAACTCCCGCTGTGCGGCGTCGAGTTCCGAACCCGGTACGCCCTTGGGCGCCGGCGTGAGGGCGAGCGCCCGCTGGTCGGTGCCGGCCAGCCCGGTGACCGGGTGGTCGGCGCGGTCCGGGACGTGCGGCCCCGGGCGCCAGAGTTCGCGGCGCCGCAGCTCGCGGCCGTCGACCCGGGTGCTGTTGCCCGCCACCACGTCGTGCGGGGCGCGCGGCAGCAGTACGGCGCGGGCGGCGGCGCCGGGGCGCAGGGAACGTACCAGCTCGCGGGCCAGGTCCTCGGCCGCCCCCAGCGGGCGCAGTGCCGCGCCGCCCAGCAGCGGGGACACGGCGGGGTCGGCGCCCAGGAAGCACGGGGTGGCGGCGGCGACGCGCCCGTCCACGACGAGGTTGTTGAGCGAGACGTGGTGGCCGCCGAACCGCCAGCCCCACGGCTGCGCCCCGCCGGGCTCGCCGAACACCCGCAGGTAGTACATGGCGGGATCGCGGGTGCGCTCCCGGCCCCAGTCGATCGCGAAGCCCTCGACGCGGTCGAGCACGTTCTCCAGGCCGAGCACGGTGGCGACGGTGGTGTACCCGGCTTCCGACAGGCCGCTGGCGACCAGCCGCATCACGAGCCGGTGCTGGGCGGGGCGCTGCTGGTGGAAGGTCAGGCCGCCGTGGTCGGTGGGGGTGTAGAACCAGCGGGTCCGTTCGGCGTCGGCGCCGCCGCCGGCCGCCGGCGGCGGCCCGACCGCGGCCCGGCGCTGGTCCGGGTCGAGGGAGTCGAGCCACGCCAGGGCCGCCTCGGCCATCCGGGCCGCGACCTCGCGGCTGCCGTCAGCCACGGCTGCCGCCGGCCACGCCGAGGAAGTCGCGTACCCGAAGGGCGATCGTGTCCGCGAACTCCACCGCGATCCCGTGCCGCCCGTCCTCGATCGCGCACAGCTCGGCGTGCGGCATCCGCTGCGCCATCAGCACGGCGCCGGCGTACGGCGCCAGCCGGTCCGCCGTGCCGTGCACGATCAGCGTGGGCGCGGTGATCTCGCCGAGCCGGTCGCGTACTTCGTGCTGCCGGGCGACGTCGTGGCGGCGGGCGCGCTGCCCGGGCGTACGGACGGTGAGCGTCCGGCCGGCCGCGGCCGGCAGCCCGGCCCGGCCCGCGGGGCTGAAGAAGAAGTCGGCGGCGGCGTGCTGCCGGTCGCCGGGCGACATCCGCAGCAGCTCGTCGATCGCCGCGCCGCCCATCGCGAAGCTCGGCGTGGTGGCCACCAGGACGAGGGACGCGACGCGGCCGGGGTGCCGGAGCGCGGCGTGCTGCGCGACCGCGCCGCCGAAGGAGGTGCCCAGCAGGTGCGCCCGCGGCAGCTCCAGCGCGTCGAGCAGGGCGGCGAGGTCGTCGGCGAGGTCTTCGAGCGCGTACGGGACCGGCGGGTTCACGGTGATACCCGAGTCCCGCTGGTCGTACGAGATCGCCCGGATCCCCGCGCCGAGCCGGCCGCGGAGCACGGCGAACTGCGTGCGGTCGCTCTCGCCGCCGTGCACGAGGACGAGCGGCACGCCGCTGCCGCCGTCGATGACCCCGACGTCGAGTCCGCCCGCTCGCACGGTCGCACTGGCCGGTTCCGCGGGTTCCTGCTCCTGCCCTGCCTGGTGCGTTGCCACCGCTGACCTCCTTGTCGATGCAGTCGTAAGATATACCTACGATTTGAGATGCGTCTATCACTTCACGCGAAGGGATTTCCGCCCGGCACGAGGGAGTGTGCGGGCACGGCTGTGCGCCGGGCGTCATACCCGGGGGGTGAAAGTGAGGTGCTACCGCGGTAGGGGAGGGGGCGGCCGGTCAGCCGGCCCGCGCCCACCCGCGCAGCGCACCGCGGTACGCCTCGGTCAGCCGCGTGATGACCTCGCGGCGGGAGAGCCCCGTCTCCCGCAGCAGGTCCCGGACCTCCCGCGGGTCGAAGATCACGTTGCTGAGGAACAGGGCGTATTCGAGCATGTCGTCCGGGACGCCGATGTCGTCCATCAGCCCGCGCACGGGTCCGCTCCAGGCGTCCCGGGTGGCGACGATGATCTCGTTCCCGCCGTGCAGCCGCTCCAGGAAACCCCGCCGGGAGCGGAGCTGCACCAGCGCCGGGCCGTGCTCCGCGAGCAGGTCCACCCACTTGTCCACGACGGCGTCGAACAGCGGCCGGCCCTGCGCGGCCGACGCCGTGCTGAAGTCGCGCAGCTCCTCGACGACGCTGAGCACGTAGGCCGCGAGCACGTCGTCCATCGAGGAGTAGTAGCGGTATGCGGTGGCAGGGCCGATCTCCGCGCGCGACGCGACCGCCTGCATGGTGAGCCCGTCGGGCGCCTCCCGGGCGAGTTCGCCGACGGCCTCCAGAAGGCGCCGGCGGTTGCGGCGGGTGTCGCTGCGCAGTTTGCGCCCCCCGTCCGGGGCGGCCTGCTGGTCGGCCACGCGGCTCCTCCGCCTCATCGACGTGCAGGCACAGGGTAGCGCCCCGGGTTACGGGCCGGCCGCGCGCCCGTACGCGGCGGGCGCGCCTCCACCGGCACCCGCACCGGCGACGTCACGGCCCCGCGGCGCCGAAGTAGCGGACGATGCGTTCCAGCCCGGTCCACAGGTCGTCCTCGGCGGTCGCGAACGAGATCCGGACGTGCCCCTCGCCCGACGGCCCGTACTCCGCGCCGGCCCGCACCAGCACCCCCTGCCCGGCCAGCTCGCGGGCGACGTCCTCGGAGGGCACGCCGGTGCCGTACCGGAGGAATCCGTAGAACGCGCCCTCCGGCGGCACCAGTTGCAGGCCGGGCACGCCGGACAGGCGCGCGACCGCCAGCTCGCGCCGCCGCCGGTACCCGTCGACCATGGCCGCCACGACCTCGTCCGGCAGTTCCAGGGCCGCCAGGGCCGCGTACTGGACGGCGGTGTTCAGCGAGCCGTTCAGGCTCCGGTGCACGTGGGCCGCCGCGTCCACCACCGCGCGCGGCCCGGTCAGGTACCCCACCCGCCAGCCGGTCATCGCGTACGTCTTGGAGAAGGTCTGCACGTACACGGTCCGGTCCCGCAGCGAGTCGATCTCCAGCGCCGATGTCGGCTCGTGCCCCGGGTAGGTCAGCCGGTGGTACGCCTCGTCGCTGACGACGAGGGTGCCGGAGCCGTCCAGCAGCTCGCCGAGGGCCTCCAGCTCCTGCCTGCGGTGGACGATGCCCGTGGGGTTCGCCGGGTTCGAGAAGATCATCATGGCCGCGCCGGGGAGCGCGGCGGCCAGCGCGTCGAGGTCCCAGTGCAGGTCGGGGGCGAGCGGGACGTGGTCCACGGTGCCCCCGGCGAGGACGACCAGGTCGGCGTAGAGCGAGTAGGCGGGCTCCGGGATCACCACGCGGTCGCCGGGGTCGACCGTCGCCAGCACCACTGCCGCCAGCGCGGCGGTCGCGCCGTGGGTGACCACGACGTCGTCCGCGGTCCAGGCCCGGCCGGGGCGGGCCGGCAGGCGCGCCGCGAGCGCGGCGCGCAGCTCCCGGATTCCGCGCTGGTCGGCGTAGTGGGTGTGCCCCCGGCGCAGGGCGGTCACCGCGGCGGCGATCACCGGCGGTGGCGTCGGGTGGTCCGGCTCGCCCATGGCCAGCGAGACGGTCCCGGGTGGGGCCGGGGCGAGAGCCGGGCGCCGCGAGAGGCGGCGCAGCTCCGCGATCCGGAAGGCGGGTGCCGCGGCGGGCGGCACGGCGGTCACCGGGTCGCAGCCTCGTCGCCGGGGCGGGCGGCGAGGATGCGGCGGCGCAGCGCCTCCTCCTTCGCCACGATCCCGTCGACCGCGCCCGCGACCTCCCGCGCACGGCGCCGAGGTACGACGACGACGCCGTCGGCGTCGCCGACGAGCACGTCGCCCGCCGCCACGACCACGCCGCCGACCGCCACCGGGGCGCCGACCGTGCCGGGGCCCTCCTTGAACGGACCCGCGGGAGTGACGGCCCGCGCGTAGACCGTCAGGCCCATCGCGGACAGCGCCTGGACGTCGCGCACCGCGCCGTCGACCACCGCGCCGGCGAGCCCGGCGTTGACCATGATCTCGCCGATGAGGTCGCCGATCAGCGCGCGGGTCGTGTCCCCGTGCCCGTTGACGACCAGGACGTCGCCCGGCCGGGCCTCGTCGAGCGCCCGGTGGACGGCGAGGTTGTCGCCGGACCGCACGTCGACGGTGAGCGCGTTGCCCAGCAGCGTGGCGCGCTCGGTGACGAGCCGGATGCCGCCGTCCACGACGGTCATCCGCTCCAGCGCGTCGCCGACGTTGGCGGCCGGTACCTCCCCCAGCCGGCGGGTTTCCCCCGCCGCCACGCGGTCCCAGCCCGGAGTGACGGACACGCTGTCCGCCGCCGCGGCAATGAACACGATGGTCTCCGTTCTTAAATGAGGCTGTTATCTCAGATAAGAATGACCATAGCCGCTCGGCCGGCCGGCGACAACGGGCGGTCGGGCCCTACGGCAAGGGCGGCAGTCGGCGCACCGCCGGCTGCCGCCCTTGTACCGGCCCCTACGACCAGCGGCGCAGCACCGCCCGCGCCGGGAGGGTGACCGCGAGCAGCGCCAGGCCGCCCGCGCCGGCCACGAAGGACACGTACACCAGCGGCGGCACGTACGGCGCCGCACCCGTCAGGCCGCTCATCATCGGGATCAGCGTGGCCGCGGCGATCGCGGAGCCGACGACCACGCCCACCGCCGAGACCAGCGCGCCCTCCCAGCGGAGCATCGCGAGCACCTGGCGCCGGGTGGAGCCGACGAGGCGCAGCGTGCCCAGTTCGCGGCGGCGGTCGAGGACCGTCATCACCAGGGTGTTGACGGCCGCGACGGCGGCGAAGCCGCCGAGGACCGCGGCCATGGTCTTGTTGGACCAGGACCCCAGCTTCGCGTCGAGGCTCTTCTCGGCGGCGTAGCCGGCTGCGTCGGTGACCTCGCCCAGCTCGCCGAGCGCCCGTGCGTCCCCGCCGCGGACCAGCAGCGCCGTGTCGAAGCCCGAGGTGACGTGCCCGTCCAGGTCCGCCCGGTCCATGGTCACCGTGCCCAGGCCGAGGCCACGGCCGTAGACCGAGACGACCTCCGGGTCGGCCTTCGTACCGTCCGGCAGGTAGAGCGGCAGCCGGTCGCCGACGGAGACGCCCGCGGAGGACGCCAGGGTCTTGTCGATGGCGATCCGGTCCTTGCCGATCCGGTCCAGGCTGCCTTCGCGTACGTCCAGGTCCTGCACCTTCGCCAGCTTGTCGGCGGAGGTGACGCCCTGGGTGGCCGCGCCCAGCAGCGACTTGAACTCGCCGGAGCCGACCGGCACCAGCACCTGCGTGTTGAGCACCCCGACCGCCGTGTCCACGCCCGGTGCGCGGGCGGCACCGGCCGCCGCGTCCGCCGGCAGCCCGGCCGGGTCGGTCACCACGTGGTCCGCGGTGACGCCCGCGCGCAACTGCTCGTCGGCGGCATGGTTCTCGCTCGTGTTCATGAAGACGAGCGTCGAGGCGAACGCCATCGCGAGCGCGATCGGGGTGATCGCGGACGCGAGCCGGCGGGCGTTGGTACGGGAGTTGGCGGCGGCCAACTGCGCGGCCGCGCCCGCGGCGCGCAGCGGCAGGCCGAAGAGGCGTGCGCACAACTGCGCCAGCAGCGGGCCGAGCAGCCCGACGGCGAGCATGAAGCTCATCACGACGCCGAGGGAGGCACCGGCCGCGTCGTCACCGGAGGAGTTGGCCGCGACGCCGGTGAGGGTCGCGCCGCCGGCGAGGGCGACGACGCCGAGTGCGGTACGGACCACGCCCGGCCGCGTACGTTCCATCGACGCCTCGGTGAGCGCCTGGCCCGGCTTCATCTTCGCCGGCCGCCGCCCCGCCGCCCAGCCGGCGCCGAGCGCGGTGAGCAGCCCGGCCCCCACCGCGGCGAGCAGCGGGAACCCCGAGACGTGCAGGCCGACCGCCTCCGGCACCGCGCCGCGGTCCTTGAGCTGCCCGAACCACCAGTGCGCGAGCCCGATGCCGGGCAGGGTGCCGAGGATCCCGGCGAGCGGCGCGACGACCAGCGCCTCGGCGGAGACCGCGCGGCGGATCTGCCGCGGGGTGGCGCCGACGGCGCGCAGGAGCGCGAACTCCCGGGCCCGCTGCGAGACGGACAGCGCCACGGTCCCGGCCGCGGTGAACACCGCGACGATGGCGGCGACGCCGCCGAAGGGGCCGCCGATGCCGAAGAGCGTGTCCTTGCCGTAGGCCAGGCCCGGGTCCTCGACGGCGCCGCGGTCGTCGCCGACGTGCACCTGGGCGTCCGACCCGGCCAGGGCCTTCTTCACGGAGTCGGCGAGGGCGTCGGCGCCGGTGCCGTCCTCGGCCAGTACGGCGACGGCGTCCGCCTTGCCGGGGTGCCCGGCGAGCGCGGGTGCCTGACCGTCGGCGAACCAGGCGAGGGAGCCCGGCTCGCCGCCGTCCCGGGCGGTGTCCCCGGCGCCGGCCTCGGCGAGGCCCGCGACGCGGAAGTCCTGCTTCCCGGCGGCGGTCTCCAGCGCGACGGTGTCGCCGACCTCCGCCTTCATGGCGCGGGCCGCGGCGGCGTCGAGCACCACTTCGCCGGTACGCGGCGCGCCGCCGGCCGTGAGCTCCGTACCGGTGAAGGCGTGCGAGCCCCAGCCGTGCGCGGTGAGCGGGCCGTCCCCGGTCCGTACCGGGAAGGTGAAGTCCGCCACCGCCTCCCCGACGCCCGGCGCCCCGGCGGCCTTCGCCGCCAGCCCGGCGTCGAGCCGCGCCGTGTCAGGCAGCGGGACGGCCTCCTTCTCCAGGTCCTCGCCGCTGCCCGTGACGACGTACTCGTACTGGTCGGCCGCCGCGACGACCGGCGCCTTCTCGTACCGCTCGGCGGGCACCGAGGCACGCAGGCCGGTCTCCAGCAGGATGCCGCAGGCCGTGACGATCAGCGCCGACATCATCAGCACCACGAAGGTCCCGGCGAACGACGCGGGCTTGAAGCGGACGGCGGCGCGGGCGAGTCCGTTGGGGCGCATCATGCCGGCACCCCCGCCATGGCCTCGCCGCGCACGTCAGCGGCGGTACGGGCTCCGGTACGGGCACCGAGCCCGGCCATCCGCGCCGCGATCTGCGCCGCGGAGCCGCCCGCGAGCCGGTCGGCGAAGGCGCCGTCCGCGAGGAACAGCACCTGGTCCGCCCAGGCGGCGGCGGCCGGGTCGTGGGTGACCATCACGACGGTGGCACCCAGGGTGTCGACGGCGTGCCGCAGCAGGCCGAGGACCTCGGCGGCGGTGGCGGTGTCGAGGGCGCCGGTGGGCTCGTCGGCGAAGATCACGTCGGGGCTGGTGACCAGGGCGCGGGCGATGGCCACGCGCTGCTGCTGCCCGCCGGACAGCTCGGCAGGCCGGCGCCGCGCCTTGTCGGCGAGCCCGACCTGCGCCAGCACCGCGTCCGCCCGGCCCCGGTTCCGGTGCCGTCCGGCGAGGCGCAGGGGGAGCAGGACGTTCTGCTCCACGGTCAGGGAGGGCAGCAGGTTGAACGCCTGGAAGACGAAGCCGAGGCGGCTGCGCCGCAGTTCGGTGACTGCGTTCTCCTTCATGCCGGTGATCTCCGTGCCGCCGAGGCACACGGATCCGGCCGTCGGCCGGTCGAGGCCGGCGGCGCACTGCAGGAACGTCGACTTGCCGGACCCGGACGGGCCCATCACCGCGGTGAACGTGCCGCGCGGGAGCGCGAGGTCGACGCCCGCCAGTGCGTGTACGGTGCCGCTGCCGCGGCCGTACCGCCGCCGGACGCCGCGCAGCTCCACGGCGAGTCCTGGGGTGGCCGCCGGGGCCTCGGCGGCCGGGACCTCCGGCCCGCCGCCGGCCGCCGGCCGGTGGTCCGCCTTGTGCCGCTTGCTGCCACGCAGTCTCATGATCCGCCCTTTCGTCATCTCTTCGTGCTGACGGCTGAAGAGTGCGCGGACGGCTGGCCGCCGGGCGTCATACCCGGGAGCCGATGTGGAGGTAGTACCCCGGTAGGGGGTGGCGGAGGGGCCGGCCCCCCTACTCGCCGGGGGCCACCAGCCCCGATTCGTACGCGATGACGACCGCCTGCGCGCGATCGCGCAGGTCGAGCTTGGTCAGCACCCGGCTGACGTGCGTCTTCACCGTCTGCTCGGCCAGCACCAGCATCTCCGCGATCTCCGCGTTGGACCGGCCGCGGGCCACCAGGGTCAGGACCTCGGTCTCGCGCTCCGTCAGGGCCTTCAGCCGCAGCGCGGGCTTGCCCCGGCCGGCGGGCCGCTGCCGGGCGAAGTCCGCGATGAGCCGCCGGGTCACCGACGGGGCGAGCAGCGCGTCGCCGGAGGCCACGACCCGTACCGCCGCGATGAGGTCCGCCGGCGGCGCGTCCTTGAGCAGGAAGCCGCTCGCGCCCGCCCGCAGCGCCTCGTAGACGTAGTCGTCCACGTCGAACGTGGTGAGCATCAGCACCCGCGGCCGGTGGTCCCCCACAGCCTGAACGGCGTGGGCGGTGCCCCCATCCCCCGCGGGCGGCGCCAGGATGCGGCGCGCCGCCTCCAGGCCGTCCATCTCGGGCATGCGGACGTCCATCAGCACGACGTCGGGATGGGTACGCCGGCTCAGTTCCACGCCCTGTGCGCCGTCGGGGGCTTCCCCCACGACGTCGATGTCGCTCTGGGCGGCCAGCAGCGCGGCGAAGCCCGCCCGCACCATGGCCTGGTCGTCGACGATGATGACGCGCGTCGTCACCCGGTGTCCTTTCCGTTCAGGGGGAGGTGGGCCGCGACCCGGAAGCCGCCGTCCGGCAGCGGGCCCGCGTCGAAGGTGCCGTCGACGAGCCGGACCCGCTCGCGCATGCCGACGAGGCCGTGCCCGGTGCCGCTGTGCTCCAGCGGTGCGGTGGGCGGCTCCGGCGGCGGCCCGTTGACGACGAGGACCGTGAGCCGGTCGCCGGCGTCCGACAGTGACAGCGACACCCGCGTCGCGGCGCCCGGCGCGTGCCGTACGACGTTCGCCAGCGCCTCCTGCACGATGCGGTACGCGGACAGCCCCACCGCCTCCGGCACGTCGGCGTCGCAGGGCGTGAACTCCACCGGCCCGCCGGCCCGCTCCGTCGCCGCCACCAACTGCCCGATCTGCGCCAGGTCCGGCTGCGGCGCGACCTCGCCGTGCGTCTCCTCGTTGCGCAGCACGCCGAGGAGCCGGCGCATCTCGCCCAGCGACTCGCGCGCGGTCGCCGCGATCGACGTGAACTCGCCGCGCACCTCCGGCGGCAGCTCGGCGAGGCGGTACTCCGCGGTGTCCGCCTGCACCGTGATGACGGACATGTGGTGCGCCACCACGTCGTGCAGTTCGCGCGCGATGCGGGCGCGCTCCTCCAGCAGCGTCCGGCGGCCGCGTTCGGCCTCGCTGATCGTCTCCTGCTCGGTCAGCCTGCGCTGCACCTCGTGCCGCTCCCGCAGCACGCCGGTGATCAGGAGGGTCACCCCGCCGAGGATCATCAGCAGGACGCTTCTGTCGTTCACCCGGTCGGGCGCGACGTACAGCAGCCCGACGTTCGCGCCCGCCGTCGCCAGCCACACCAGCACCAGCGTCCGGCGGGACTCGCGCAGGCCGAGGGCGAGGCAGAGGCCGATGTACCCGACGATCTGCATCGGCGGGAACGGCCACTCCTGCCGCTCGCCGTAGTCGGCGCTGAGCAAGGCCAGCGCTCCGGCCACGTCCGCGGCGAAGATCACGTACCAGGCGAGCAGCGGCCGGGTGACGGCGAGCAGCAGCGGCGCCGACTGTGCGACGGCCAGCAGGCTCGCGACGCCGGCGTTCAGCCCGTAGTCGACGGTGAGCACCCGGATGGTGGTGGGCAGGAGGGCGACGCACAGCACGAACGCCAGGCCCCACGGCAGCAGTCGCACCCAACGGCGCGACGCCGTCGCGAGCAGCGGGCGCGGGCGCTCCGGCTCCACGGACGTCATGGGCCCAGCCTATGCGCGGCCGTACGGGGCCCGTGGCGCCCACCCCGTGGCACGGATGGGCGCCAACGGATCGCCACCTTTGTTCCTGTTCGCTCCGGTTTGTACGGCGCATTGTGGTGGACGTGAACGCCTGGTTACTCTGTGCGCCCTCCCGATCTCCAAGGGTGACGGAAATGATGAGCACACCGCACATCAGCCAGTGATCTGCGGTCCCCTGCCCCTCGGCCGGGGACCGGCGGCCAAGGAGGTCAGGGTGTTGCTTCTCATCTCTCCGGACGGTGTCGAGGAGGCTCTCGACTGTGCGAAGGCGGCGGAGCATCTCGACATCGTCGACGTCAAGAAGCCTGACGAGGGCTCTCTCGGCGCGAACTTCCCCTGGGTGATCAGGGAGATCCGCGACGC
Source organism: Streptomyces sp. NPDC004134 (assembly GCF_042874195.1). Classification (NCBI taxonomy): domain Bacteria; kingdom Bacillati; phylum Actinomycetota; class Actinomycetes; order Kitasatosporales; family Streptomycetaceae; genus Streptomyces; species Streptomyces sp. NPDC004134. Next base: position 112,947 of record NZ_JBIAMS010000026.1, read on the forward strand.
GGTCCCGGCGGACAAGCCGGTGTCCGCGACCGTGGGGGACGTCCCGTACAAGCCGGGCACCGTGGCCCAGGCCGCGCTCGGCGCGGTCGTCTCGGGGGCCACGTACATCAAGGTCGGCCTCTACGGATGCACGACGCCTGATCAGGGCATCGAGGTCATGCGCGCGGTCGTCCGGGCGGTGAAGGACCACCGCCCGGACGCGCTCGTCGTCGCCTCGGGCTATGCCGACGCCCACCGGATCGGCTGCGTCAATCCGCTCGCCGTGCCCGACATCGCCGCCCGCTCCGGCGCCGACGCGGCCATGCTCGACACCGCCGTCAAGGACGGGACGCGGCTGTTCGACCACCTTCCGCCGGACGCGTGTGCGGAGTTCGTCCGGCGGACCCACGCGTCCGGCCGGCTCGCGGCCCTGGCGGGCAGCGTCACGCAGGCCGACCTCGGTCCGCTGACCAGCATCGGTACGGACATCGTGGGCGTGCGGGGCGCGGTCTGCGAGGGCGGTGACCGCAATACGGGAAGGATCCGGCCGCATCTGGTGGCCGCCTTCCGGGCGGAGATGGAGCGGCACGCCCGGGAGCACACCGCCGGCGTCTCCTCCGTGCACTGACCGCCGTCATGCCGACCTCTGAGGCCGATCGCGCCCACGGATACCGGGCCGGACGTTTCGCCGTCGTCGACCCGGCCACCGGGGAGGCGCTCGACGAGGCTCCCGATCAGCAGCCGGACGAGCTGGACGCCGTGGTCGACCGGGCCCACCGGGCCTGGCACGGCTGGCGGGCCGACCCCGCCGCACGCAGCGCTGCGCTGCGCGCGGCGGCCGGCGCGGTGGAGGCGGCCGGCGACGACCTCGCCCGGTTGCTCACCCGGGAACAGGGCAAGCCCCTGGCCGAGTCGTACGCGGAGGTGGCCCGTACGGCGGCCCGCCTGCGCTACTTCGCGGACCTCGCCCCCAGAACCCGGCGGATCGTCGACGGCCGGCCGGTGCGCAGCGAGGTCCGCTGGCGGCCGCTCGGGCCCGTCGCCGCGATCGTGCCGTGGAACTTTCCCCTCCAGCTCGCGGCGGCGAAGTTCGCGCCCGCGCTCGCGGCGGGCAACACCATGATCCTCAAACCGTCCCCGTTCACCCCTCTGGCCACCCGGCTGCTCGGCTCCGTCCTCTCCGCCGTCCTGCCCGAGGACGTCCTGACCGTCGTCACCGGCCGCGAACCCCTCGGTGCCCGTCTCGCGTCCCATCCGGGCATCCGCCACGTGACCTTCACCGGTTCGGTGTCCACCGGGCGGGCCGTCGCCGAAGCGGCGGCGGCCTCGCTCGCCCGGGTCACCTTGGAGCTGGGCGGCAACGACGCCGCCGTCCTGCTGGACGACGTCGACGTGGACCGGATCGCGGACCGGCTGTTCTGGGCGGCGTTCCGCAACTGCGGGCAGGTCTGCATGGCCGTCAAACGCGTCTACGCCCCGGCCCGGCTGCACGCCGAGGTCGTCGAAGCCCTCGCCCAGCTCGCGAAGACCGTCGCCGTCGGGCCCGGCCTCGACCCGGACACCCGGCTGGGCCCCGTAAGCAACGCCCCGCAGCTCGCCCGCATCGAGCAGGTCACCCGGCAGGCTCTGGCGGACGGTGCCCGGGCGGCGGCGGGCGGCCACCGGGTGGACGGGCCCGGCTACTTCTTCGCTCCCACGATCCTCACCGACGTACCGCCGGGCACCCCGGTGGTGACCGGAGAACAGTTCGGACCGGTGCTGCCGGTGCTGCCGTACGGGAGCCTCGACGAAGCCGTCGAGGCGGCGAACGGCACCGGCTTCGGACTGGGCGGCTCCGTGTGGGGCACCGATCCCGACCGGGCCGAGGCGGTGGCCGAGCGGCTCGAATGCGGCACGGCCTGGGTCAACGACCATGCCGAACTGTCCCTCGCCCAGCCCTTCGCGGGTGTCAAGGACAGCGGCGTCGGCGTCGCCGGCGGGCCGTGGGGTCTGTACGGCAACCTCCGGCCGTTCGTCGTCCACCGCCCGGAGGAGTCGTGACGATGAGGTTCCGGGCAGCCGTATTGCACTCGTACGAGAGCCCGTTCACGGTCGAGGAGGTGGTGCTGCGGGCAGAGCCCGCCGCCGGCGAGATCCTGGTCGAGATCGCCGGCACCGGGATGTGCCGGACCGATCTCGCGGTCCGGCGATCCGCCGGCCGGAGCCCTGTGCCGGCAGTCCTCGGCCATGAGGGCGCCGGAGTCGTGGTTTGCACGGGGGGCGGCCCGGACGCCGCGATCGGCGTCGGTGACCACGTCGTCCTGAGCTTCGACTCCTGCGGACACTGCCGGACCTGCCGCGGCGCGGCCCCCGCCTACTGCGAGTCCTTCGCCACCCTCAACCTCTTCGGGGGGCGCACGGAGGAACCGCCGCGGCTCACCGACGCGACCGGTAAGGCACTGGCACCCCGGTGGTTCGGGCAGTCCTCGTTCGCCCACTACGCCCTCGTTGAGGCCCGCAACGCCGTACGGGTCGATCCCGCACTGCCGCTCGAACTGCTCGGGCCCCTCGGCTGCGGCTGCCTCACCGGCGCCGGAGCCGTGCTGAACACCTTCGGCGCAGGTCCCGGCGACACCCTCGCGGTCTTCGGCGCGGGAGCGGTGGGCCTGACCGCGGTGATGGCGGCCACCGCCGCGGGCGTACCGACCGTGGCCGTCGACCGGCATCCTGACAGGCTCGCCATGGCCGAGCGGTTCGGCGCGACCCCCCTGCCTGCCGCCTCACCCGGCCTCCCCGAACGGATCCGGCGACTGACCGACGGCGGCGTCCAGTACGCGCTGGACACCACGGCCTCGCCCCCGCTCATCAACAGCGCACTCCAAGCCCTGCGCCCCACCGGCAGCCTCGGACTGGTGGCACGCCTCCACACCCCGCTGACGCTCGAACCGGGCACGCTCGACCGCGGCCGCAGCATTCGCCACATCTGCGAAGGGGACGCCGTACCCGGCGTACTGATACCCCGGCTGATCGGACTGTGGCAGGCCGGGCGCTTCCCCTTCGGCGAGCTCATCCGCACCTACCCGTTGGCCGGCATCAACGAGGCCGAACGCGACTGCGACGCCGGCCGTGTCGTCAAACCCGTCCTGGTCCCCGAAAGAACAAGCCGGTGAGCGAGGCAAGCGGCACCGAGGACTCGCTTCCGACAAGTGAGCATCCCGCATCCCCACTTCCGCCGACGGAGGACGCATGGCAGGAACGACGCCCCAGCACATAGACGTGGAAGGCGTGGACGGAGGGGTGGGCCTGACCGCCCTCCTGGTCGCCGCGGCACGGGCCATCGAAACCCACCGCCACGACAGTCTGGCCCGGGACGCCTACGCGGAACACTTTGTCCGCGCGGCTGCTGCCTGCGCGGACTGGCCGGTGCGCATCGAGCAGGTTCCGGACGGGGACGGCAACCCGCTGTGGGGCCGGTTCGCCCGGTACTTCGGCCTGCGCACGAGAGCGCTTGACGATTTCCTCCTCCGGTCGGCCGCCGCCGGCGCCGGCCAAGTGGTCCTGCTGGGAGCGGGGCTGGACACCCGCGCCTTCCGGCTGGATCTGCCGTCCGACTGCGTCATCTTCGAGATCGACAGGGCGGGCGTGCTGGCCTTCAAGCAGCGTGTGCTCACGGACCTGTCGGCCGCCCCGAAGGCCAAGCGCGTCCCCGTACCGGCCGACCTGCGCGAGGGCTGGGTCGGCGCGCTGACCACCGCCGGCTTCGACCCGGCCGCACCGAGCGTCTGGCTGGCCGAGGGACTCCTCTTCTACCTGCCGGGCCCCGCCGAGACGTACCTCATCGACACGGTGGACAGACTGACCGCCGGAGGCAGCGCTCTGGCCTTCGAGGCCAAGCTGGAAAAGGACCTGCAGGCGTACCGAGACAGCCCGATCTACACGGCGACGCGAGAGCAGATCGGCATCGACCTGCTCTACCTCTTCGACAAGGGGCCACGGCCCGACTCCGCGGGTGCCCTGACGGCCAGGGGCTGGTCCACCTCGATGCACACACCCTTCGACTTCACCCGCCGGCACGGACGCGGCCCTCTCCCCGAGCCCAACGATGCGCTGGAGGGAAACCGGTGGGTGTTCGCGCACAAGCCCGTGCCATGACGCCCGCACGGGGGCCGGGGGCGGGGCCCCGGCCGCGGGCCCCGCTCGGCGGGACGTGTCCCGAGGGTGCCGCCACGGCCGGGAAAGCCGCTGACGGACCGTGTCAGCCGGCCCGGGCGGCCACCAACTTGTCACCGGGGATCCCGGCCATGTCCGGCGCGTAGTAGTCCTTGATGCCGACGGCCCAACTGGCCACCGTGATGCGGTCCTCGGCGTCCGGACCGAAGGCGTCGAAGAGGGCGTGGATGTTCGCCTCCTCGAAGCCGATCGCCAGCATCAGCGATACGAAGAGGGGCCGCTCGATCAGGCCGTCCCTGTCGGGGTCGCCGAGTGCGGAGAGGGCCTCGGCGAACTCCGCGATCGTGGGACCGAAACGCTCGGGGTCTAGCACGAACGGACGGAACTCGTCCACGCTGATCACACCGTCGCCATTGGCGTCCAGTTCGGTGGCCAGCGTCGTCCAGTAGCGGCGGAACGCGGCCCTGATGGCGTCCCTGGCGCCGTCGCTCGAAGCGGCCGCCGCCTCCAGTACACGGCCCGTCATCAGGTCGAAGTCCTCGGAGTCGAGGACTCCGTTGCCGTTGGCGTCGAAGAGGGAGAAGACCAGCTCGACCCGCTTGGCGGCCTCGTCTCGCATTTCCATCACCTGTCTTCTGCGACCCGATGAATCCGGGCCTGGGCCAATGAGGACCGCCTGCACTGAGGCAACCGAAACCACGAAGTCAGCAGCCCCGACTGTCCTCCCCACTTCAGCGCGTGTAGCGGCCATGACTCATTGAAACCGCAATGCCGAGACGCCGACTCTCGATCTTCGCTTCTGATGACAGAAGGACTATTGAATGCGCGTATCTGACAAGTCGTATACCTCGCCTGTGGCAACCAGACTGTTTCAACTGATCCCCTTCGACAGCCATGCACCGTGCGCAGAAGCGGTGCGCACCGACGCCGAGCAATTCGCCGGTGTCGTCGACGGCTTGCCGCCCGTCGTCACTCCTGCAGCAACTCCGCCGCCCGCTGAGGCGCCTGGTATACGGATCCCCGCGCGCCACAGGCGTCACCCCTCACTGCGTCTTTCGTCGCCAACGCGGCGCGCGTCATGCCGCGTGTGCGAGTTGACCCTCCCCTTACGTCAGGCTTGAGGCTGTACGCCGACGAAAGGGCAGGTGGATGAGCTACTCCGTGGGGCAGGTCTCGGCCTTCGCCGGCGTGACGGTGCGGACACTGCATCACTACGACAAGGCGGGACTGCTGTCGCCCAGCGACCGCAGCCGCGCCGGATACCGGCTCTACAGCGAGGCCGACCTGGTCCGTCTCCAGCAGATCCTCTTCTACCGCGAGCTCGGCTTCCCCCTCGACGAGATCGCCGAGATCGTCGAGGACCCGCAGGCGAACCCCCTGGAGCGGCTCCGGGCCCGGCAGCGGCAGCTCAGTGAGGAGATCGCCAGGCTGCAGCGGCTGGCCGAGGTGGCGGAACGCGCGATCGAGGTCCAGAAGACAGGCGTGTCCCTGACCCCTCAAGAACGCTTCGAGGTCTTTGGCGAGGTCGCCTTCGACCTGAGTTATGCCACCGAGGCGGAGCTGAAATGGGCGCGGTCGCAGGGGCGGCGCGAGGCCATGGCGCGCGCGGCCGCCCACACCAAGGAGGACTGGCGCCAGCTCATGGAGGAAGCCGCCGCCTGGCGCGCCGAACTGCTCACGGCCTTCGACGAGGGGGTGCCGAGCGACGGCGAGCGGGCCATGGACCTCGCCGAGGAGCACCGCTTGCACATCACACGCTGGTTCGCCGCCTGCCCGCCAGACATGCACCGACGCATCGCGGATGACGTCGTCGCCGACCCGCGCGCCTTCGCCCTCGTCGTACCGCCCTCGCAGCAACGCCCCGGCCTGGCCGCCTATACACACAAGGCGGTCTACGCCAACGCAGCCCGTGCCAGCATCGAGGAGGACCGGTGAGGATCCTGATCGCCACCGCCGGATCGCGCGGCGACGTCGCGCCTTATACGGGCCTGGGTGCTGAACTGCGCCGGGCCGGGTACGACGTCGCCCTTGCCGCCACAGACACCTTCGCACCCCTCGTACGCGACGCAGGGCTGGAATTCCGCAGCCTGCCCGCCGACACAGGAGAGCGTGGCGGCACGGGCAAACGTGAACTGATGCGTACCGCTGCCGCGTTCGCCACCGAACTGGGCCAGGGCTTCGCCGACGCGGTGGAAGAGGGCACGGACTTGCTCCTGCTGTCGACCACGACGGCCCCGCTCGGCTGGCACCTCACCGAGGCCACGGGCATACCGAGCCTCGGCGTCTACCTCCAGCCCACCACACCGACCGGCGACTTCCCGCCCGTCGTGACAGGCTCCCGCTCGCTGGGACGTCTCGCCAACCGGGCAACCGGACGCTTCGCACTGCGGATGGCCGACCGCGTCTACGAACAGGCGGCGGCAAAGCTGCGCCACCGCCTCGAGCTGCCCCCGGCCTCCCCTTCCGAGATACGCCGACGGCAGGAACAGGCGAATTGGCCCGTTCTCCACGGCTTCAGCACGACCCTGGTGCCCCGCCCCTCCGACTGGCGCTCCGGCCTGCGGGTCGTAGGCAACTGGTGGCCCCATCACGATGAGTCCGAACGACTGTCCGCCGAACTCGAGGACTTCCTGTGCGCGGGACCCCGGCCCGTCCTCATCGGCTTCGGGAGCATGGCTTCCGGCGACGGAGAACGGCTCAGCGAGATCGCCGTACGAGCCCTGCGCCGCGCCGGCCTGCGGGGGATCCTCCAAGCCGGCAGCGCCGGTCTCGCCGCGGACGGGGACGACGTGCTCGCCATCGGGGACGTACCGCACACCCTGCTGTTCCCACGGCTGGCCGCGGTGGTCCACCACGCCGGAGCCGGCACCTCGGCCGCCGCCCTGCGCGCCGGAGTACCCGCGGTCACCGTGCCGGTGACCGCAGACCAGCCGTTCTGGGCAAGCCGACTCGCCACCCTCGGCGCCGCCACCGCCCCGATCCCCTTCCGGTCCCTCACCGCCGAACGGCTCGCCGACTCACTGGAACAAGCGGTGAAGCAACAGGCACACAGCCGAGCCGCCACAAGAGCGTCGAAACACCTGGCGACCGAGAACGGAGCAGGCCGGACACTGAAGATCATCCAACAACTGGCCAATGAATGACGCCAATCCACCCCGACGAAGCCAATCGCCTCGGCGCGCTCCGGCGCCGGTGCTGAGCGTCGGACCCCTTCTGCGACAAGTTCTCCGAGGCGTACCGCTACACAGACGCGGACGGCTTGACGCACTACCGCTGGATAGGGAGTGGGATGTCGGGTGGGTGAGGGTCGGTTCCCGGGGGCAGGGCGGCTGGTTTGCCGGGGTGGCCCGCTACGCAGGCTTTGCCCTGGCCGGAGGTGGTGTCTCGCGTAAACGTGTCCTCAAAACTTCATGTCGCTCCGTCCACCCCTGAGGCATGCGTTCAGGTCACGGCACCTTGCGGTTGGGTACTCCGACGTGAACGGGTCCTTCGCTTCCACGCGGGCCGTCAGCGGTGGTGCGCGGCGGGCGTCTTCGGTTTACGGGCTGCTGCCCGCAGACCGCCCCACAGTGCCGCCGCCGCGGCCTCTGCCGGGAGCGTCGCCGTCGGCGGGGCGGCCGCGGTAGGGGAGGGGGCGGTGGGGGGTGTCGGGGGCGGGGTGAGGGAGTGGAGGTTGCCGGCTACGCGGACGCCGGCGGCGGTGATGCCGGCGACTATCTCGTTCGCCACCGCTGCCGCGGCCTGCGTCGCCCAGCGCGGGGTCGTGATGCGGGGGGCGTCCGGTGGGGGTGCGTACGTCTGGTCGAGGTGGCGCATCACACCGTTGCGGATCACCTTGTGGTAGCGGTCGCCCGACCAGCCGCGGGCGTCCACTTCGATGTTCAGTTGCCGCAGCAGCTCCACCTCGCCGAGCGTCAGCGAGCGGTTGATCACCCCGTCCTCCGGCACCAGCGTCCCCGCAGCGACCCCCAGCAGCTCCTCGAAGACCCGCAACTGCATGTCGCGGTCGGTCTCGTCGACCACCACCACGGTCAGCCGGTCGGGGCCCACCGCCCGCGCCCACCGCGCCACCAGCTCGTCGTGCCGGTGCCGCAGCCAGAACGTCGCCGCCACCGGATCCTTCCTCGGGCCGCGGAAGACGGTCTCCAGCCAGTCCTCGTACGGCGTGCAGAGCCCGTCCTTGACCTCCTGTTGCCACTGCGAGGGCACGATCTTCACCAGGGGCCGCAGCGTCACCGCCACGTGGACGCGCTCCCCGCCGAGCCCCTCGACCGCGCGCCGCGCCGCGTCCGCCTCCGCGTTGCAGAACGCCTCGCTGCTGATCATCACCCGGCGCTCTCCGGCGGCCGCCACCTCCGCGCACAGCCCGTCCCAGTCGGCGGCCGTCGGCGTCACCGAGCCTTTGCGCAGCCTCGCCCCCGTCACCGCGGCCGCCGCCACCCGCGCCTGCCGGCCCTTCCCCGCGTACACGGCGCCGCCCGCGGCCAGCCGCTCCCGCGACTGGTGGAACGCGCCCTGCAGCGCGGTCGTGCCCGTCTTGTACGGGCCTATGTGCAGCAGGCGCGTGCCCGCCGCGAGTGTCAGCCGCTGTTCCGTCATCCGCGCGTCCGATCCCCTCGGTCCCCTTGGCCGCCCTCGGCCTCCCCGCGGGAGCGGGGAACAGGACTAAACCACAGGATGCGCCCCGCGCCGCCCGGCGGGGTCGGGGTTCTCGGGCGGTGCGGGGCACGGGGAGGGCGGGGCCGCAGCGCTTCCTGCTTCACGGGCAGATCGGCACCATCCGCGGCGTCATGGCGGCCGCCACCGTCACGAATGCTCGCCTGTGCCGCGTCCGAGCACCGCAGCGTCAGCGCGGCGGACGCCCCGCGCACGGAGTCTGGCGCCGCTGCCCCAGAGACGCCGGACGCGGGGCGGGCCGCGTACCGCGAAGGCCCGGCCGGGGCTGGCTCTCGATGATGCCGGGCGACTCCTACAAGGACGACATGGTCCGCAGCCGCTTGGAGAGCCTCCACGAGGCCATCACCGCCGCCTGTCGGCCCTCCGCAAAGGTGGACCCCGGCCAAGGGGCACGCTTGAGGACCGGTCGTTGGGGGCCGGGATGTCAGTCGAATTCGGTGCGTGTGGTTCGGGTTGTGGGTTAGGCGAAGGCTGGCATGATCTGTTCCTTGATCAGTCGTAGTTGGGTGTTGACGTCGGCCGCTTCGGTGAGGTCGCGGCCGGTGAAGGTTTTGACCATGGTGCGGTCGGTGATGGCGCAGATCATGTGGTTGACGCCGGTGGGTGCGATGTCTCGCTGGATCTTCTCCAGGCACTCCTCGGGTGTGCCTGCGATGGAGAGCCGCTCGGCGACCTGGGGCGAGGTCAGTTCGATGCCTCGCGCCAGGTCTCCGGCGGCGATCGCCTCGATGACCGGCTTCAGCTCCGCCGGGTCCACTCCGTTGCGGAGCAACTGCTCCTCGGGCATGGAAGAGGCGTAGATGCCGACCATGCTGCGCGCCGCCTCCTTGGCGACCGCCCCGTCGGGCCCGGTCGCGAAGACCACCCAGGCCCCGATGTCGAGCGATCGCCAGTCCTTGCCTGCACGTTCGGCTCCGGTACGGATGTGCTGTACCGCGTACTCGTACGCGTCGCGGGTGTAGCTCAGCGCGTGATGGCAGCCGTCCGACAATTCCCCGGCTGCCTGGAAGGACTTGGGCCCGCGCATCGCGCCGAGCTTGAGCGGTAGGCGTTCCTGTACGGGCCGCGCGAAGGTGAAGAGCCCGTCGTAGGAGAAGAACTCGCCTTCGTAGGTGAGTGCACCCTCGTCGAGGAACGTGCGCATCACGTGCAGTGCTTCTTTCACGCGCGACAGCGGTTTCGTACGAGTCCAGTCGATCCGGTACTGGGCGAGCAGTCCGAAGTTGCCGCTGGACAGTACGCCTTCGGCCCGGCCGCCGGTGAGTTCGTCCAGGGTGGCGAGTGCCTGCGCGATCAGTGTCGGCTCCCGCAGGGTCACCGGCGACACACTCGGCCCGAGCCGAATTCGCTCGGTACGGCCGGCTGCCGCCGCGAACAGCAGCCACAGATCCTTGTGCCAGGTCTCGTCGGCCGCGTAGCAGGCGTAAAAGCCCAGGTCGTCTGCTAATCGTATGGATTCCAGGGACTCGGCCACGGGGTAGTCGGGGAGCATGGCGTAGCTGAACTTCATGAGCGCCGCCTTCGATCGGGGACCTGCCTGCGGTGTCCTATGTCCTACGCTACGCAAGCGCCATGCCCGTATCGAGAGCGCCTCAGGTGCCTACCGCGACGGCCTGCGCTGCCCGTCCCGTACTTGAGGTACGGCTCCCGGCAGGGCGGATGGACGGGAGCAGGGGACCGCGGACGGTGCGCCCCTGGACTTCGCGCGAGCCGAGACCGGCGTCGCGGGGTGTCGGCGGTCGGGTACCGCACTCGGATCCGCTGGCTCCGCAAACCGGGAACCCCAGCCTGAAGCAGCGCCACCTCCTGCCCACGCGCCCCCACGCCACCGGGGCAGCAGGCCACGCGATCGCCTCTGCTCCTTCCGCAGTGCTCGATGCGGCCACGAGCCCGGCGGGCGGTCACGGCGTGGCGATCATCTGCCGTCCGGCGCCGGAGCGGGATCGGCCACCAGGACGACGAGGGTGTGATGTTTGAGCCGGTTTCTGCGACTGAGGCCCGTGACGGTGAGGCGCGCTCGCCGGGCGGGGTGCGTACCGGCGGTCGGGGCTTGGGAGGTGAGGAGGACGGTGGCGCGCCCGGCTGGGGTTCGGTTGGGGGTGTTGAGCGCGGCCAGGTGGCCGGTGTCCGGGAGGGTGTGGAGCCGGGCGCCGGGGCTGAGTGCCGGAGAGCCGCACCGAACGTCGTGCCTGCCGGGTGTGGAGCCGAGGGCCGGGGCTGGGTGCGGTGAGTTCGTGGCCGCGGGGGAGCGGTACCCGGCTCGTGTTGTCTTCGCCCCAGCAGATGAGCACCGGCAGGTCGATCGCTGGATAGCGGTGCCGCATGGCGCGTCTGTGTAGTGCTTGTCGTCCAGGCGATGGCGGTCGACGAGGCCGCGCGGCCCGCTTCGCCGGGCCAGGGGCCGACCGGTCTGTCGAGGTCGGCCCGGGTGGAGGCCGGGGCTGCTGGCGGACTTCACGTACTTGCGTACCACCGCTTTGTGTACCGAGAGGGGGAGCCGGGCGAAGGACTCGGCCGTGAGGCTGGACTCTTCCCCGTGTCCCGGCGACGCGCCGTACGGCGTCTTCGGACGCGTGCTCCTGGTTTTGTCCCATCCTTGTCTTGATACGGACCCTCGGTAACACCGTCCCAGGGAGGCGGGAGGCGCCCATGTCCGTCGAGAGTGTGACCCTTCCGATCGCCGGCGCGCAGCTCAGCGGCGACCTCGCGGTGCCCGATGAGGCCGCGGGCCTGGTGCTGTTCGTGCGTGGTGGTGGTGGTTCGGGGTGCAGTCCGCGTAACCGGGCTGTCGCTGCCCAGTTGAACGGCCGCGGTTTCGGCACCTTGCTGCTGG
>NZ_JBIAMS010000027.1:0-123936 GCF_042874195.1 Streptomyces sp. NPDC004134
TACGCCGCTTCAAGGGGCGCCGCTCCCTCCGGGCCACCCATAGCCGCCGGTCTTTCGGGCCGGAGTCCGGTGTCAAGGGTGGGGCGAAGCCCCATCGCGAAGCGACGCTCCTCGCAGCGAAGCGGAGAGGAGCGCCCTTGACACCGGACGCAGGCCCGCACACTCAAGAGACGGGTGGCCCGGTGGGAGCCCCTGCGACGCCCTTCTCCCTTCGCCGCCACCCCCGTACGCCGGCTCCCCTGACGGAGCGTCGCCACCCCGACGCCGTACCCCCGTACCCGGTCCGCACAGACACGACGTACCAGCTCAGCGTCCTGCTGCCCCCCGCGTTGTCAGACCAGGCGCATACCCTTGGGCGGGCGTGAGGGCACGAGTGGGCCGATCACGAGCAGCCAGTCGCTTCGACGGGCGTGAGGGCACGAGCGGGCAGCCAGTCGCATCGGCGGACTTGAGCGCACAAGCAGGCCGACGAGCGGGCAGTCACCGGCCAACGGCCCGATCACGAGCAGTCAGTCACCGGCCAACGGCCCGGCAGCTCCTACACCGCAGCTCCTACGTCGGCGCTCCTCCGCCACCGCTTCCTACGCCACCGCTTCCTACGCCGCGGCCCGTACCGGCGCGTCCTCGCGTCCTTGCCTCAGGACCAGCGACATCATCGCCGCCAGCGCGCACAGCCCGCCCGACGCCAGCCACACCATGTCGTACGAGCCGGTGACGTCGCGTGCCACGCCGCCGAGCCAGGCGACGAGGGCGGCGCCGATCTGGTGGGAGGCGAGGACCCAGCCGAAGACGATGGCGCTGTCGTCGCCGAAGTGCTCGCGGCAGAGCGCGAGGGTGGGCGGGACGGTGGCGACCCAGTCGAGGCCGTAGAAGACGATGAAGAAGATCATCGGCGGGTGGATCGAGGGGCCGAGGAGCAGCGGCAGGAACATGAGGCTGAGGCCGCGGAGGCCGTAGTAGACGGCGAGCAGGCGGCGGGCGTCGTAGCGGTCGGTGAGCCAGCCGCTGGCGATGGTGCCGATGATGTCGAAGATGCCGACGAGCGCGAGAAGCGAGGCGGCGGCGGTCATGGCCATGCCGTGGTCGTGGGCGGAGGGCACGAAGTGGGTGCGGATGATGCCGTTGGTGGACGCGCCGCAGATGGCGAACGCGCCGCAGAGGAGCCAGAACGTACCGCTGCGGGAGGCGTCGCGCAGGACGCGCAGTGCCCGGCCCGCCGCGCCGCGCTGGGGCGGGGGCTTGGGGACGAACTCGTCGGAGCCGTAGGGGGCGAGGCCGACGTCGGCGGGGTGGTCGCGGAGCAGGAGCCAGACGAAGGGGATGGCGGCGGCGGAGACGAGGGCGACGGTGACGGTGGCCGGCCGCCAGCCGTGGGTTTCCACGACCCAGGACAGCAGGGGGAGGAAGACGAGTTGTCCGGAGGCGGTGGCGGCGGTGAGGAGGCCGGTGACGAGGCCCTTGTGCTTGACGAACCAGCGGTTGGTGACGGTGGCGGAGAAGGCGAGGGCCATGGAGCCGGTGCCGAGGCCGATGAGGAGGCCCCAGTAGAGGATCAGTTGCCAGCTCGCGGTCATCCAGTGGCTGAGCAGGGCGCCCGTGGCGATCATCAGGAGGGCGACCGCCACCACGCGGCGTATGCCGAAGCGGTCCATGAGGGCGGCGGCGAAGGGGGCGGTGACGCCGTACAAGGTCAGGTTGACGGAGGCCGCGAGGCCGATGGTGCCGCGGGACCAGCCGAACTCGTCGTGCAGGGGGCCGATGAGCAGCCCGGGGAGGGCGACGAAGGAGGCGGCGGCCACGACCGTCACGAAGGTGACCGCGGCGACGAACCAGGCACGGTGCACACGCCATGTGGCGGGGCGCTTCAGCGGCGCGGGCGCACCGGGCTCGTTCCCGGCCTCGGTCCCGGCCTCGGTCTGGATCTCGGTCTCGGTCCCCGTCTCGGTCTGGGGCTCGGTTCGTGCGGAGGGCGTCGATGGCTGCGTCACCTGTCGAGGATGGCCCGGGGAGAACGCACGAACGAGTGGCCCGAGGGCCAAGGTATGCAAGGATCGGGCCAAGGCCACGGGGGATCGAGAACCAGACAGCCGCCCACGGGACACGTGTCCGGCCGCGAGCCTCCAGACGATCAGATCACGCCCCCCGCTGCCCAAGTGCCGCGCCAGGGCGGTCATCAACCGGCGCCATCCGGTCGACACACCGAGGCCCCTCACCCACAAAGACGTAACCCCCACAGGCTACTTGTCACTGTCCGTATTGGATCTAGTGCATTCAGTAGCGATCTTCGTAGGGTCAGAACGACATCAACGACGTATCCCTGGAGGATTCGTGGCCCGTTTTCGCACTCGTCTGGCCCTGCTCGGCTCGGCCGCGGCCCTCGCCGCAGGCGCGGTCGTCCCCGCGCAGTTCGCCGGCGGCCAACCCGCCGCCGCGGCCGAGGAGCAGCAGTGGATCGCCCTGGGTGACTCGTACACCGCCGGAGTGATCCGCGCCGCGGGCGACACCTTCGAGGTCCCGCGCGACGGCTGCGAGCGCACCGACCGGTCCTACCCCCAGGTCGTCGACCGCGACCTCGGCGGTCTCTTCGAGCTGACCAACGTCAGTTGCGGCGCAGCCACCGTCGAGAACGTGACGGACACGCCCCAGCATCCGATCGGCCGCCACCTGCCGCCCTTCTCCGATGACCCCGACTACCCCTTCCCCGCGGTCCCCCCGCAGTCCGAGGCGGTGGGCCCCGGCACCGACGTCATCACCGTCGGCGTGGGCGGAAACACCCTCGGCTTCGCCGACATCCTCGCCAAGTGCCCGCAACTGGGCGGCGAGAGCGAGGGTGCGGGCACCCCGTGCAAGGACGCCTTCGGCGCCGGCATCACGGCCCGGCTGGACAAGGTGAGCCAGGAGTACGACCGGATGCTCACCGTGCTGCACGAGCGCGCCCCGCACGCGAAGATCCTGGCGGTCGGCTACCCCACCATCGTCCCCGAGGACACCTCCAAGTGCGGCTTCGGCGACCTGACGCAGTTCGGCACGATCACCCAAGGTGACCTGGCATGGCTGCGCCAGGACGTCCTGGAACCCCTCAACAAGGCCATCGAGAAGTCGACTGGCACACAGGAGGCCGCCGGCTTCGTCGACCTGTACCCCTCCTCCCAGCACCACAGCGTCTGTGATGACACCAAGTGGGTCGAAGGCTTCGTGACCCTTCCCGACCAGCTCTCCTTCGTGCATCCCAACGCCCTCGGCCACCGCAACGCGGCCGACCACGTCGAAGAGGCGATGCTGAACACCCTCGGCTGACCGGCACCCCGCACCCCGGCACCCCGCACCTAGGCACCTCGGCACCTCACACACCTCGCCCCCCGGAGCTTGTGGCCCGGGGGGCGAGGTGTGTGAGGATTGGGCCATGAGTTTCGTGCAGCGGTCGGCCGCCGGGCAGGGCGCGGCCTCGGTGGCCGTGTTCCGGCATCCGGAGCGGCATCCCGTCGCGGTCTTCGTACGGCACGGGATGCTGCCGATCGAGCTGGGGATCGTGCACCGGCTCTTCGGGCGGGCCAGGAGTGCGGCCGGGGATCCGTTGTACGAGGTCGTGACCTGCACGGTCGCGCCGGGTGAGGTGCGTACGGACGCGGACGTGACGATCAACGTGCGGTACGGGGCGGAGGCGCTGGCCCAGGCCCGTACCGTGATCGTGCCCGCGTCGCACGAGGCGGACGAGGCGTACACGCGCGGGCGGCTGCCGGCGGAGCTTGCGGGTGCGCTGGCGTACGTGCGGCCGGGGACGCGGCTGGCGTCGATCTGCACCGGGGCGTTCGTGCTCGCCTCCGCCGGGCTGCTCGACGGGCGGCCGGCGACGACGCACTGGGCGTCGGGGGACCGGTTCCGGGCGCTGTTCCCGAAGGTGCGGTTCGACCCCGACGTGCTGTACGTGGACGACGGCGACGTGCTGACGTCCGCGGGGGTGGCCTCCGGGGTCGACCTGTGCCTGCACATGATCCGGCACGACCACGGCTCCGCCGTGGCCAACGACGTGGCGCGGCGCACGGTCGTGCCGCCGCACCGGGACGGCGGGCAGGCGCAGTTCGTGCGGCGGCCGGTGCCGGAGCCGGCGGTGTCGACGACGGCGAAGGCGCGGGCGTGGGCGCTGGGGCGGCTGCACGAGCCGCTGGCGCTGCGGGACTTGGCGGCGTGCGAGTCGATGTCGGTGCGGACCTTCACGCGGCGGTTCCGGGACGAGGTGGGGATGAGCCCGGGGCAGTGGCTGACGGTCCAGCGGGTGGAGCGGGCGCGGCAGTTGCTGGAGGACACGGACCTGCAGGTGGACCGGATCGCGACGGACGCGGGCTTCGGCACGGCGGCGTCGCTGCGCCAGCACATGCAGACGGCGCTGGGCGTCTCACCGAGCGCGTACCGCCGCACCTTCCGCGCGGAGTCGGACGGCGCGGTCGCCTGAGGCGGGAGTGCCGCCTGAGGCGGGGACGCCGGCCGGGGCACCGGCCGCCCGCGGCGGGGCCGCGGGGCTGTCAGCGGGGCGGCCTACCCTGGGGTGGGTGTGCGGGGAAGTGGGGGGAGTTGCCTGGGGGTTGGGCGGGCGGCTGGTGTGGATGGTCAAGCCCCGTTCGCCTGGCGCCTGTTCCGGGCTCAGCGTCAGCTCCTCGTCGTAGTCCCCTCCCCGCTCCGGGCGGTAGGGCAGCGGCGCCGTCGTCCACAGGTCCCGCAGCCGGTCCGCCAGCTCCGACGCCACCCGCGGGTACGCCTCCCTCGTCAGGCGGTCCGCGCCGTAGACGACGAACGGCGGCAGCGGTGCCATCCCCGTGTAGAAGAACGTCCCGTGGTGCAGCGGCCACAGCACCTCGTCGATGTGCCCGTGGATGCCCCGCGGGCCGAAGCTCGCCTCCCGCGCGCCGACCGACGTGACCACCAGCGCGCGCCGCCCCGCGAGCCCCCCGTCCCCGTACCGCCGCGTCCCGCCCTCCGCGTCCTTCACCTTCGACGCCAGCCCCTGCACCAGCACCCGGTCGAACCACCCCTTCAGGATCGCCGGCGGCCCGAACCACCACAGCGGGAAGTGCACGACCAGCGCGTCCGCCCACGCCAGCTTCTCGTGCTCGGCCGCGATGTCGGGGCTCACCGTCCCCCCGCGCCAGGCGTCCTCCTGGGCGTCGCCCACCAGGAAGCGCCCGGCCCCGTCCCCCGCGTAGTCGTCCGGGTCCAGGACCGCCTTGAAGCCCATGGCGTACAGATCGCTCTGTCGGACCTCGTGCCCCGCGGCGCGCAGCGCGCGGATGCCGTCGTCGCGGAGCGCGGCGTTGAGGGAGCGGTGTTCGGGGTGGGCGAAGAGCCAGAGGATGTTCATGCTTCGAGCTTCGCGCCGCTACGGGCCGGGGACGAGAGCCGTATCGCCATCATTCGCAAGAATCGCGCCACCCGCGCGAGAGAGGTCGAGTGGCGGCGCGCCCGTGCAACCCCGAGCCCTGCACGGCGAACCGCCACCCGGCATCGGCGGATGGGGACTTACGCCGGATGCGCGACCCGCCTTCGCCAAGGGCGTCCGACCGGCCGGCAACCCTCGGCGTCCCCTCACGACGAATCGCTGCCCACCAGGGTGATCAGGCCCGTACGACTCGTCAACACCTGTTCCGCACCGGAGGTGTCACGTGCTGTTCGTGCCGGCGCGTGCGTGTTCGTGTGCGCCCGCGAAGAGCGCGCCGTCCGCGCCGTCCGCGCGCTCCCCCGGCGGCGGGGCGAAGGCGCAGGCGCGGTCGATCTCGCACCAAATGACCTTGCCGAATCCTTCCGCCTGCCACCCCCAGCGGTCGGCGATGGCGTCGACCAGCTCCAGCCCCCGGCCGTGCGTCTCGTACTCCTGCGCCCGCCGCTGCCGCGGCGGGGCGGCGCAGGTGTCGACGACCTCCACCCGGTACGGGCCGCAGTCCGCGGCAGACGCGGGGAGGGCGAGGCGCAGCTCGGCGGGGCGGTCGGTGTGGACGACGGCGTTGGTGACCAGCTCGGAGACGAGCATCACCAGCGACTCGGCGTACGGCTCGTCGGCCGTCACCCCGGTCCACGCCAGCCGCGCCCGCGTCCACCGCCTGGCCCGGCCGACCTCGACGGGGTCGGGCCACACCTTGAGCTGTACCTGCAGGGTCTGCACCGCTCACACCATCCTCGGGATCACGCTGCGTGATCTCTCTGCCGTCCAGGATGATTGACGTAGCGTCACGACAACAAGCGCTTCGGGCATATCCCAGCGCGAAAGAGTGCGCGTGCGGCATACTGTGCGACGCTCGCGCCCGACGGTCGAACGCCGGTCAGGCGTCGACCACTCATGCTGCTGTGACCTTGCACGAGTCCGGCAATTCCGCAGCGCCCCGGCCACCGATTCGCGGGCCGCGGGTCCGTGTCGCCGCATGACAACTCGCACCCGATGAAGGGTAGTGGAGTCGGGGCCGACTTCGTTGCGTAACGGCAGAGTTCCCCCAAGCGTGTTGGGGCTCTGCCCAGTTTCGGCACTCTCCGTAGTCGAATCGCTGGATCCCCGCTCTTGCGCCGGCGACCCTCGATGTATAACTTCTTATACATGAGCGAGCAGGTCCACAACAGACTGGCGGTGATCCGCGCGGAGCGGAGCGTGTCGCGGAAGCAGTTGGCCGACGCGGTGGGTGCGCACTACCAGACGATCGGGCACATCGAGCGCGGGCAGTACAACCCGAGCCTCGACCTCGCTCTGCGCATAGCGGAGTACTTCGAACTGCCGGTGGAAGTGCTGTTCGCCCTCCGGCCGTTCCGCCCGCTCAGCGACGAGCTGTACGGGGCGGACAGGACACAGGGGAACCACAGCAGGAACCACGACGGGAACCACGACCGGAACCACGGCAGGGACGACCACGAGCACGGCAGCGCAGACAGGGGAGCACGATGAACCAGCCCACGACCGAGCGCCCCCGCGGGGGCGCGAAGCAGGCCACGACCTACGACCGCACCATGTTCCGGGTCATGAACGACCCCGCCGGTCGCCCGGTGTTCGCCACCCCCGGACGGCGCCGCGCCGCCGTGGGGGCGCACGTGGCGCTCACGGGCGCGACCCTGACGTGCGTCACCCTGCTCTACGCCCTCGACGACGCCTGGCTCATCGCGCCGTTGGTGGTCCTGCTGATCCTGTGGATGGTCGCCACCGGCGTCCTGAACGGCGGCACGCGCGGCCTGCTTGAGCTGCGTACGCGGATGCTCGACGAGCGGCAGCTCGCCGACCGCGACCGCGCCGGAGCCGTGGCGCACCGGGCGGCGACGGCGCTGCTGGCCGTGGCGGCGGCGGTGTTCGTGCTCGCCGGGGCGGTGGGCGCGGACGGGCTGCCGGGGGTGCCGGCGGTGTGGGTGCTGGTGTACGCGGTGGCGGTGGTGTGGCTGATGCCGCTGTGGGTCGCCGGGCTCCAGGCGCGCGACGAGCCCGCGGAGGAGGCCGACTTCGAGGAGGCGTGAGGGGATACGGGTGACGGGTGGCGATGGGCAGCCGGCGGTACGGGCCTTCAGCGGCGCGTACGCCCCGCTCCCCCGGCTACGCCGACAGCGGCTCCGCCGTGCCGCTCGTCGCGTCGTCCACGTCCGCGTACACCGCGAACAGCCGCCGTACGCCCAGCGCCGCGAACACCCGGTTCACATGCGCCCCGCCGGACACCGTGGTCCCCGAGACGCCCCCGGACGCGCCCGCCGCGCCCACCCCGCCGTCCGCCGGCAGGATCAGGCGGAACTCGCCCCCGCAGGAACTCAGCAGCCGGCGCGCGGCGATGAGCACGCCGACGCCGCTGGAGTCGCAGAAGCGGACCGCGGAGAGGTCGAGGACGAGGCGGCGGCGGCCCTCGGCGACGGCGTCGTGCACGTGCTGCCGCACGCGGGGCGAGGTGACCAGGTCCAGCTCACCGCAGACCCACAGGACGTACCAGTCGCCTCGGTTGTCGGTGGTCACCTGCAGCAAAGACACCCGGTCGCTGTCCTTCCCTCGCCCGTCAGTCTGTCGTGCCCGCTCGCCTGCCCGATTCGCTCAGCCGCAATCCGCTGTGTTGCACGTGTCACCTGCTGTGCCCACAGCACACAAGATGAAACACCGACCCTATGCGCAATCGCCCCAGACGTCCCCCGCATTCCGGTCAGCACCGGATAACCGTTGGCAATTCGTTGCCTTCTGTTGCGCGTCATGCGGTACAGATAACGCTCCTGGGGCGTACGCCCCCACTCTCCGGCGCTACATTCGTTGGCACCGGTAACCAGGGGGCGGGCGACGGATGGGGGGCGCATGGCGCACGGCACCGGACCGCACGGCACCGGACAGGGCGCCGTCCCGCCGCGCTGGAACCGCAAGATGCAGCAGCGGCTCGCGCGCGGCGAGGCCGCGGCGCTGAGCGAGCTGTACGACCGCTTCGCGCCCCTCGTCTACGGCCTCGCGCAGCGCGTGCTGGAGAACGAGGAGGAGGCGAACGGCGTGCTGGCCGAGGTGTTCTCGTACGTCTGGCAGCACCCCGACGCGTACGACCCGAAGCGCGGCCAACTGCGCTCCTTCCTGGCGGGCCTTGCGCACAAGCACGCCGTGCGGCGGCTGCGCTGGGCGGTGATCCAGGCGGGTGCGGCCGGGGAGATCGAGGACAGCGAGGAGCGCATCCGCGCCGTCTCCGCGGCCGCCCGCGCCGACTACATCGTCACGTCCATGCCGGAACCGCAGCGCGCCGCGCTGGAACTGGCGTACTTCAAGCGCCGCGACTACCGCCAGACGGCCGAGGAACTCGGCGTGTCGCCCGACGAGGCGCGCCGCCGACTGCGCCTCGGGCTGCAGATGCTCGCCACCGCGCACACCGAGGCCGGGCGGCCTTCATGATCATGGGCCCCTACGACCACGGCCGGCTGAAGTCCCTGCTCGGCGCGTGGGCGCTGGCGGCCTGCGCACCCGAGGAGACCGCCGCCGTAGAGGCGCACTTGACCGACTGCGCGCCCTGCGCGGACGAAGCGCTCCGGCTGCGCGATGCCGTACGCCTCCTGCACCCGCACGACAACCTCGACATGGACCCCTCGCTGCGCAGCCGGGTGCTGGAGCTGTGCCTGACGCGGCGGATGCCGGGGATCCCGATGCCGGCCTGGTCCGTGCCGTACGACGCCGAGGCGGCCCGGCTCGACGCGCTGCTGGCCGACATGAACGAGGCGGACTGGGGCGCTCCGGTCCAGCTCGCCTGGTACGACGGCGACCGGCCCGCGGTCCGCGAGACGTCGGTGGCCGGTGTCATCGGCCATCTCCTGGCCGTGGACGGGCTGCTGGCGCTCGCGCTCGGCCTCCCCGACCCGCTGGCCGCGGACGCGCCCGCCGCCGGGACCCACCCGCGCACGGTCGCCTCCCCCGCCGAGCGCACCGAGGCGCTGTGGCGGGTGGCCGGCTCGTCGTACGCGGAACAGCAGTCGCTCGCCCGGGAGTTCCGGCGCAAGCACGCGAGCAAGATGCGCGGGGAGTGGCGGGACCAGACGTACAAGCTGATACGGACCGCGGGGTTCGCCGGCAGCGGCGTCGCCGACGTGCAGGTGCCGTACGGCGGCGGGGCCTCGCTGCCGCTGCGCGACGCCTTCCTGGACCGGGCCTTCGAGTGCTGGATGCACGCCTGGGACATCGCGGAGGCCGTGGACTACCCGT
Organism: Streptomyces sp. NPDC004134; assembly: GCF_042874195.1. Classification (NCBI taxonomy): domain Bacteria; kingdom Bacillati; phylum Actinomycetota; class Actinomycetes; order Kitasatosporales; family Streptomycetaceae; genus Streptomyces; species Streptomyces sp. NPDC004134. The sequence continues at coordinate 9,665 of NZ_JBIAMS010000027.1, forward strand.
ACGTGCCCCCGACGCCCGAGCACATGCACCGCATGATCGACCTGGCGGCGCGGCTGCTGCCGCAGACCCTGGCCGACCGGCGCCGCTCGGGGCGCGCGGCGCCGCCGCGGACGCTGGTGGCCGCGGGGACGCCGGGGCGCACGCTGCACCTGGAGATCGAGGGCAAGGGCGGCGGGAACTGGTACCTCCCGCTGGACTCGCCGGCGGCGGTCGCGGGCCCCGAGCGGGCGGTGGCCCATGTGGCGCTGGAGGGCCTGGAGTTCTGCCGGCTGGCGGCGGGGCACGTGTCGCCGGCGGAGGCGGCGGTGGGGCGCGACGGGGAGCGCGAGGCGGTGGAGGACTTCCTCTACGCGACGGCGTCGCTGTCGCGGCTGTAGGGGCCGCGGGGCGGGGCAGGGCCTGCCGGGGCGGCGGAGGCGCGCGGGGCTGTCGCGGGCGCCCGGGGCGGCTGCGGGCGCGTACGGCGCCCGCAGCGGCATACGGCGCCAGCAGCGGCGTACGGGAGCGCGGACCGTACCGCGCGAGCGCGCAGGAGCTACGCGAAGACCACCGTGCGCGTGCCGTTCAGCAGCACCCGGTGCTCGCTGTGCCACTTCACTGCCCGCGCCAGCGCCTGGCACTCCACGTCCCGGCCGACCGCCACCAACTGCTCCGGCGTCACCTCGTGCCCGACCCGCTCGACCTCCTGCTCGATGATCGGGCCCTCGTCCAGGTCCGCCGTCACGTAGTGCGCGGTGGCGCCGATCAGCTTGACCCCGCGCGCGTGCGCCTGGTGGTACGGCTTCGCGCCCTTGAAGCTCGGCAGGAAGGAGTGGTGGATGTTGATGATCCGCCCCTCCAACTGCTTGCAGAGGTCGTCGGAGATCACCTGCATGTAGCGCGCGAGCACCACCAGCTCGACGTCCTCGGCCCGGACCAGCTCCAGCAGCTTCTGCTCCGCCTCCGCCTTGGTGTCCCTGGTGACCGGCACGTGGTGGAAGGGGATGCCGTAGGAGCCGACCAGCTCCTCGAAGTCGGTGTGGTTCGAGACCACGGCCGCGATCTCCACCGGCAGCGCGCCGATGCGGGCGCGGAACAGCAGGTCGTTCAGGCAGTGCCCGAACTTGCTGACCATGAGGAGCACCCGCATCTTCGTGCCCTGCTCGTGGATCTGCCACTCCATCGCCCACGACTCCGCCACCGCGGCGAAGCTGGCCCGCAGCTTGTCGACGTTCGCCTGCGGCTCGGCGGAGAAGTGCACCCGCATGAAGAACAGGCCGGTGGTGGGGTCGCCGTACTGCTGGCTGTCCTCGATGTTGCAGTCCGTCATGAAGAGATAACTGGAGACTGCATGCACGATGCCCTTTTTGTCCGGGCAGGACAGCGTCAGTACGTACTCGCTCATGGGCCTACGATCCCACACCCGTCAGGCGGCGCCCGTCATGATCGCCAGCACTTCGAGGGAGCGCGGCGGGGCGTCCGGGTCGTCACCGTCGTTCTCCGCGAGCCGCACGTGCGCCTCGCGCGCCGCGCGCACGGCCTCCGGCCACGCGTGGTTCTCCATGTACGCGGTGACCGGCGAGTCGGCGCCGACCTGGTGCATGATCCGCAGCACGCGCAGCACGGCGACGTCGACGAGCGCGGCCTCGCGCGAGTCGCGGAAGATCGTCCCGACGTACTTCTCCGCCGACCAGTTGTCCAGCCAGGTGTCCTCGACGAGGCGGTAGACGGCGTCGGTGACGTCCCCGTACCCCGCCGTCCCCGCCGCCCAGTACTCCCGCTGGAAATCCTGGTCGGAGAGCATGTGCAGCGCGGAGCGCACATTGGCGCGCCAGCGCCACCACGGCATGTCGTTGATGGGCATGGGCACCATGGTGGAGTAACGGCGGTCGCGGCGGGAAGCCCTTTCACCGACGGGACCGCCGGCGGCCTTTCCGGTGCCGTTCGCGGGGCTCACAGTTGCGTCGCCTGGCGCTGCGTGAGGCCGTACTCGTCCGCGATCGGGTTCCAGAGCCCGGCCGCCTCCTCCTTGGCGGTGGTGGCCTCGCCGCTGGCGCTGTTGCCCGCCGACAGGTGGTTCCCGCCGCCGCCGCAGCCCTTGCCGCGCTTGGCGGCGTCGGCCCAGGCGGCGTAGTGGTCGTCGGCGGAGGCGCTGGCGTTCCAGGCGTCGGTGAGCGAGCGCGTCAGGTCCTCGTGCGACGGGAGCTCGTCGACGCTCAGGTCCGAGAGCCGGGTGACGAGGTCGCGGCGCTGGCCGGCCGCGTCGCGCAGGTCCTTGGCGGCCTTGCCGAGCGCCTTGCACTCGCGGATGTTCGCGACCGAACCGATCACCGCGTCGCGGCTGTCGTTGCTCTCGGCGAGCAGCGCGTCCAGCTCCTCGGCCTGCGCCTTGGCGGGGTCGTCCTTGACCGGCTTCTCGCCGCCGTCGTCCTTGCCCCCGTCGTCCTTGCCACCGCCCGGGTCCTGGTCGGCGCTGGCGCTCGGGGTGGCGCCGCTGGCGGTGTCGCCGCCGCCGTCGCCGCTGCTGAGCAGCCAGCCGGCGGTGATGCCGACGGCAGCGCAGGCGGCGGTGCCGATGGCGATGGCGGCCCAGCGGGGGATGCCGCCGCGGCGGTCGTCGTCCCCGTCGTAGTAGCGGCCGCCGCCGCCCGGGCCGCCGCCGTTGCCGTACGGGCCGGGGGGCGGGCCCGCGGGATGGGCGGCGGGCTGCTGGGCGCCGTACGGGGGCTGGTGGCCGCCCGCCGGGGCACCGCCGGGGCGGACCGGGGGGAGCCGCTGCGTGGCGCCGGGGTCGCCGCCGGGGGCGCCGGGTCCGCCGGGGCCCTCGCGGAACAGGCCCTCGAACTGCGTGTGCACCGGCGCCGCGTGGCGGCGCGAGCGCGGGGAGTCCTCGTCGAGGCCCGGGGGCGTGAACGGCGGCTGGGCCGGGGGCTGCGCGGGCGGGGCGCCGGGGTGCGCGGGCGGCTCGACGGCGGCCTGCGGGTCGTAGCCGCCGGGCCGGGGGGCGTCGAACTGCCCCGGGAGCGAGGGGATGAGCTGGGTGGCGTCGGAGTCGTCCCCGGGTCTCTGCTGCGATGCGGCGGCGATCGGCGGTATGAGCTGGGTCGCGGCCGCGTCGTCGGCGACGCCCGGCGGCGGGCCCGCGGGCGGCTGGTGCGGGGGCCCGCCGTACGGCGGCCGGGGCGCGGCACCGGGGTGGCCCGTGGCGGCGGCGGCCTCCGGGCCGCCGAGGGCGCCGGGGCCCGCGGGGGCGCCCGGCACGCCCGCCGCTCCCGGGGAGGCCGGGAGCGGCCAGGGCTGCTGGCCGGCCGGCGGGGCGGCCGGCGGCCGCGGGCGCTCCGGGCGGTTGCCGAGGTGACGTATCTGCTGCGTCGACTCGTCCTCGGTCTCGGCGGCTGCCGCGGCCGGGGACGGGTCCTGGGCCCACCACGGCTCGCCGCCCGGGGGCGGCCCGGCGCCGTCCGACGCGGGGGGCACCGCTCCCGCGCGCTCCTCGCGCCGGGGCTCGCTGCCGTGTCCGTCGTGGGTCAACGGGACTCCTCATGGGTACGGACTCTGACCGTCCGGACACTACCTGCTCGGTGCCGCGGTGAGCCAAGAGCCCAGCCCATGGCACCGGGCGGTGAACTCCCGCACCGCGGGCTCGGCCTCGTACGGCTCCAGGCTCCGCGCCAGCCGCGCCAGTTCGGCCGCCGCCCGGCCGGAGGCCAGCCCGTCGAGCAGCCGCAGCGCCCGCGCGCCCGTGCGGCACGCCTGCGCGGGCTCCCGCCGCCCGCTCTGCGCCCGGGCCAGCGCGACGAGCGCCAGGCAGCGCAGCCGCGCGGAGGACTCCGGCAGCCCGGCGAGCGCCTCCTCCGCGCGCCGCTGCGCGGCCTCGTAGCGGCCGAGTTCGAGCAGGGCGCAGGCCAGCTCGTAGGCCAGGGCGGGGCGGCCGAAGCGGGCCAGCCAGGCGGGTTCGCGCCCGCGCGCCGGGGCGCGCGCGGGATCCTGCACGCCGGCCGCCGCACTGGTCGCGCCCGCCGCCGCGGCCGTGCTCACGGCACCCGGCGCGGTGGGCGCGCCGGCGCCGGCTGCCGCGCCCGGCGGGCGCGTTCCGCCCGACTCCGCCTGCTCCATCGCGGCCCGCGCCCGTCCGGCCGCCTCCCGGAACGCGGCCTCGTCGCCCAGCCCCGCCGCGCCCCGCGCCTCGGCGGCGCTGAACAGCGCCTCGGCGCGCGGCGGCACGCGGTCGCGGGTGCCCTCGCGTGCCGTACGGGCCAACTGCACCACCTCCCTGTGGTTGCCCAGCGCCGCGGCCAGCCGGCTCATGCCGGCGGCCAGGACGTAGCCGCCGAAGGCGCGGTCGCCCGCGGCGTCGGCGAGGCGCAGGGCCTGGACGTAGTAGCGCTGGGCGACGCCGGGCAGGCCGGTATCGGCGGCCATGCCGCCGGCCAGCTCGGTCATCCGGGCGGCGGCGGCGAGGAGTTCGCGGCCGGTGGCGTCGTCGTAGCGGCCGGCGAGCAGGCCGGAGACGACGGAGTTGAGGTAGTGCACCGTCACCGGCCGGTAGTGGCCGCTGCCGTACCGGCGGTCGAGGGTGGCGAGGGTGGCGGTGGTCTCCCGTACGGCGGTCACGTCGGTACGGGTCACGGCCCGGCCCGAGGTACGGGCCAGCGGCGGTCCTGGCGCGCTGATCAGCCAGTCGCGGCTGGGCTCGACGAGCGCGGAGGCCACCGGGGTCGCGCGGGTCAGCACTTCGCGCCGGCCCACGTCGGCGCGCCACAGCTCGCAGACCTGCTCGACGGCGGCGGTGACGGTCGGGGCGTAGATGAGCCCCAGGGCGGTGCCCGAGTGCCGGGAGTCGGCCATGCCGACCTCGTCCAGGGTGACCGCGCGGCCGAGCTTGCGGCCCAGCGCCTCGGCGATCATCGCGGGCGCCTGGCCGCGGGGGCGCTGACCGCGCAGCCAGCGGGCCACGGAGGTCTTGTCGTAGCGCAGGTCGAGGCCGTGTTCGCGGCCGCACATGTTGACGCGGCGGGCCAGCCCCGCGTTGGAGCAGGCTGCCTCTTCGATCACCACCTGAAGTCGTACGTTCGGCGTGCGTGCCTCGATTGGCCTGGCGGCCATGGGTAGTCCTCCCTCAGGGGGCCGTGCGCGGCCGGTTCCTGGCAGAACCGACAGGACGATCATTTCCCGCGAAATAACCGGAAAACGCCATGCTCCCTCCCCGCGCATCCGTGCGCCCCGCTGCCGGAACGTTGCTTCGGGAGAACCCTCCGAGGGCCCGTAACCCCTGCTCACGGCTGGAGTTGAGCCGTTCGTGAAGGAGACCCTGGGAGCAGAGGCGACGCACGTACCCCGACAAGAGAACCCGCGCGAGCAGAGCGAAGAACTGCTGTCCGCAGCGCTGCAGTACGCGGAGGACCGGCACTGGGACGTGGTGCCGGGCACATGGCTGGAGACCGGCGAGGGGGCCGGCGCACCGCGCTGCTCCTGCGGCGACACGGCGTGCCACGCGCCGGGCGCGCACCCCGCGCGGCGCGACTGGAAGGCAGCCGCAACGGCCAGCGCCACCACCCTGCGCCGCATGTGGTCGAAGCACCCGCGGGCGGCCGTACTGCTGCCCACCGGACGGGCGTTCGACGTGGTGGACGTGGCGGAGAGCGCCGGCTGCCTGGCGCTGGCCCGGCTGGAACGGGTGCGCACGGAACTGGGCCCGGTGGCGGCGACGCCGGACCGGCGGATGTACTTCTTCGTCCTCCCGGGCGCCACCCCGAAGGTGATCGACGGCCTGCACGCGCTGGGTTACGCCTCGTCGGCGGCCCTGGACCTGGCGGTACGCGCCGAGGGCGACTGGGCGGCGGCCCCGCCGACGCGGTTCGCGACCAGCGGTCCCGTGCAGTGGATCCGGCGGCCGACGGTGTCGAACGCGTACCTGCCGGACGTGGCGGAGTTGATCAGCACGCTGGCGTACGCCTGCGGCCGCGAGCGCGTAGGCGCACGCCGGAGCGCGTAGGGCCGGGGACCGGCGACCGGGGGTTCAGCCGTCCAGCGCGTAGGACCGGTCCAGCAGGTCGGTCATGGCCTTCCGGAAGTCGTGGCGCCGCTGCTCGCTCCAGCCCTCGGTCAGCCGGTCGAAGACGTCCTCCTGCCAGCGGTGCGCGCTCTCCAGCATCGACCGGCCACCGGGGGTGAGCCACGCCTGGCGGCGCCGGCCGTCGGCGCCGGACGCCCGCAGGGTCAGGTACCCGGCCGCGGTCGCGCTCTTGATCAGGCGTGAGGCGCCGCTCTGGTCGATCCCGATCTCGTCCGCGACCGCGTTGACGGTCGCGGGGAGCCCACGCTCGGCGAGGGCGTGGACCGCCTCGGTGACATGCACGAGCCGCCCCTGCCCGGCCTCGCCGCCGGCACCCGCCGTGGCCCGGCGCGACCAGTGCCGGACGAAGCCGAACAGCACCTGGCCAGGACCCTGCCCGGTCACTCGGACGCCGCCATCTCGCGGCAGATGTAGGCCAGTTCGAGCGCCTGCCCGAGGTCCGGCAGCCGCAGCGAGGCGGTCACCTTGCCCCCGGACACGCGGAAGACGGTCGCCACGCGGGTGGGAGCCGTGCTCCCGGGCCAGGTCGCGTCCTCCTCGACCACCATGAGCCGTTCGCTGACCGGGTGCCACGACCGCGGGACCAGCCGGATCCCGGAACTCTCGACCCACTCGGCGAACTGCCCCGGCGTGATGGGGCCCGCCCCCTTCGGCCCCAGGACCACCACCGGATCGCCCACCGCCCGCGCCGACCGCCGCGGGTCCTTGTCGTTCACGCTCGCGTGCCACTCGCCGATGGCCTCTTCCAGAGTCGATTCCATACGGCAACTGTATGCGAAACGCATACGTCTCTGCGCGGTGCGGCGGCGCACCGCCCGGCGCACCGGCCCGCTAGCTCGCCGCCCCCGCGGTGCCCGCCTGGGTGCGCCAGGCCGGGAGGAGTTCGTCCAGCAGGGCTTCCGTGCGGGGCGGCAGGCCGCGGGCGCCGTGGAGGGCCGCCGAGCGGTCCAGGAGGTCGGAGGCGGTGGCCTCCAGGCGGGCGGTCTCGCCGGTGGCGTGGACCGCGCGCAGGAGTTCGTTCCACAGCCGCTCGTCCGCCGGGGCGACGACCAGCGCCGCCTGCACCGCCGCCACCGCGCCGTCCGCCTGCCCCGACTCGCGGCGCAGCGCGGACAGCGCCAGCCCCGCGTCGGCGACGAGCAGCGGCAGTTGGGCCTCCACGATCTCGTTCGACAGCCAGCCGTACCGCCCCTGCGGCCGGTCCGCGAGCAGCGGGCCCGCGGCCAGCGCCAGCGCGTCGTTCAGCAGCCGCTCGCGCGTCTGCGGGCTCGACTGCCGCGTGGGGTCGGTCGCTTCGAGGTGCAGCGTGCGCAGCACGTCCCAGTCGGAGACGACCGACGTGGACAGCGCCAGCCGCCCGTCCGCGTCCGGCGCGAGCCGCGCCGCGCCCGAGGGGTCCCGGCCCAGCCAGGTGACCAGCCGCTCCACGAAGGCGTCGCGCACGTCGTCGGTCACGCCGCGCGGCCACAGCGCCGCCGCGAGCACCTGCGGGTGCACGCCCTCGCGGTGGAACAGCAGCAGCGCCAGCGCCTCCCGCAGCAGCGGGCTGCGCTCGCCGTCCGGCTCGGTGAGGCCGATGACCTCGTACGAGCCGAGCAGCCGCGCGTACACCGCGGGCCGGCCCTGCTCCGACAGGTCCACGGTGAAGCCGACCTCGCCCGCCGCGCGCGTGACCGAGATCCCGCGCCCTTCCGTGCCGCTGGTCGCCGCGCCCTCGACCTCCACCTGCGAGAACAGCTCGACCAGCGCCTCGTGCTGCTCCTGCGGCAGCCGCTGCGCGGCCAGCTCCAGGCCCAGCAGCGGGGCGCGCAGCCGGCCGTCGCGGGTGATCTCGAACTCCCAGGACGCGCCGGCCAGTTCCTCCTGGCCGGTACCGACGAGGTAGCCGATGCCCAGGCGCGACGAGCCGCCCGCGAGGTGCGCGAGCCGGTCGGCCTCGGCGGCGGTGGGCTCGGTGGCGACGATGACGAGGTGCGGCGCCCACTGGGTCCGGCCCGCCTGGCCGGCGCGGCCGGTGAGCACGCTGTCGTGGCCGGCGTTGCCCAGCGCGTTGGCGCGCTGCGCGGACTCGGCCTCCATGACCTCGATGAGCGCCGGCACGTCCTCCAGGTACCGCACGCGCGTCGGCGCCAGCTCCGTCAGCCGCTCGCCGAAGCCGACGACGGTCACCGACATCCGGTCCGACCACCCGTTCGTGGCCAGCTCAGCGGCGATCGACGACAGCACCGCGAGCCGGTCGGCGGGCGCGCCCTTGACGGCGGCGATGCCGGGGACGGCCTCCAGGTTGAGCAGCAGCCTGGCCTCCTCGCGGGTGCCGAGGCTGGCGAGTCCGGGGTACGGGGCCGCCGCGTCGTCGGCCTCGTCGGGCTGCGGGTAGCTCTCGATGTCGGCGCGGTCGATGCGCCAGAACGTCTGGTCCTGCCCGGTACGCCACGGGGCGGGCGGCTCGCCCGCCACGCCCGCCAGTTGCAGGTACATGTCGGCGTCGGTCAGCCAGGCCGCGTAGATCGTGGGCAGCGGGCGGGCGGCCTCGGTGAGCGAGGCGGACAGCCCGCGCAGGGCGCGGTCGAGGAACCGTACGCCGCCGGGGTCGGCGCCGACGAGCAGCGCGTCGCGGGCGAGCGCGGCGCGCCCGGTGGGCTCCGCGCCCGTACGGCCCGCGCCGCCGGACTGGAACGCCGCCTGCCACAGCGCCTGCCGGCGCCGCCGGCTCAGCGCGCCGAGCACGCCCGCGGCGAGCAGCGGCGCGGCGATGAGCACCTCGGGCAGGCCGATGCCGCCGCCGTCGCTCTGCACCTCGGGGGCCGCCTGGTCGCCGCGGTCGGCGCCGGCGTCGCCGCCGTCGCTCTCGCGGGTCGGGATCTGCTGGACCGACTGCTCCCCGCCGCGGTCGCCGGAGTCGCGGTCGACGGCGGGGGTGTCGGGCACCAGGCGCTCACCGCGGCCGGAGGTGGCCTGCCGGTCGTCGCCGCCCGAGCCGCGCTCGTCGAGCGTGGGGCTGGACTTGTCGTACTCGTTGATCTGCTCGGCCTCGGACTTCGACACCTCGTTGCGCTCGTCGGGCATCTCGACCAGGTCGCCGCCGTGCGCGTCCGCGGGCATCTCCATGATCCAGCCGGGGCGGATCAGGCTGGCCTGGCTGAGCTTGGAGCCGTCGGGCTGGATGCGGTCCTTGTTGAGCTGGTAGATCTCGCCGTAGCGGCGGCCGTCGCCGAGGTGCCGTTCCGCTATCTCCCACAGCGAGTCGTGGTGGCGGCCCTCGGGCGGCTGGATGCGGTAGAACTTCGTGTCCCGCTCTGCCTGTTCGCGGGTGTCCTTCCGCACCTCGCCGCCGGCGCCCTGGCCGCGCGGGGTCTCGACGTCCACGGCGGGCCTGGCGGTGTCGACCTGCTGGCCGGGGGTCTGCTGGGCGGCGGCGACCGGCGGCGGCTTGTGCTGGTCGAGCTGCTGGCCGAGCTGGGAGAGCCCGGGCGCGAAGCTGGCGGCGCCGGCGGTGAGCAGCAGCACGGCGGCGACGAGCTGGCGGGCGAGCGCCTGGCTGGCGCCGGAGCCCGGCACCCGGCCCGGCATGCCCATCCCGGAGACGGCGGCCTTGGCCTCGACGAGCACGCAGGCGGCGAACTGCGCCCAGGCCAGCCAGACGACGACCGCGAAGACCTTCAGGAAGACGTCGGCGGTGACGTCCTCGTTGAGCATGCTCACGGAGGGGGCGGAGTCGGGCAGCGGCCAGCCGATGAAGTAGGCGAGCGCGCCCGGCACGCCGACGACGAGAACGACGAGCGCGACGAAGGCGAAGAACGCCCTGACGACGTCGCCGAAGGTCCTGCGCCGGATGCGTACCGGTACCGGAGTCCTGTTCGCACTGCTGCGTGCCATCGCTGGTCCTGAGCCCTCCCGGTAGCCGCGGCGCGGACCGCGGCCCCCCTGATGCGCGCGCTGCGCGCGCAGGCCGCTGGGCGGCGTCCCCGTACTTGCCCACCTGACGTTACCGAAGGCCGATTTGGGGGTCGAGCCCAGACAGGTGACTGCATCGTCACGACCTCGTCACCGCGGCCGTGCAGCGTACGGCACCGTGCCATCCTCGGGCCGCCCCGGGGCCCCTCCGGGCTCCCCGCCCCCGGGCCCGCGCACGGCAAGGCCGCCGGTGCCGCCCCGCGTTCTGCGGTGCGGCCCGGCGGCCCGCGGTACGGGCGGCGCCCGCGGAGGTCAGCAGAAGGGGATGTGGTCCACGTTCTTGACCCAGCGCGCGGCGATGAAGCCGTTGTGGGAGCCGATCTTGTACCAGAGGGAGTTGCCCCACACGTCCTGGCCCTCGACCTTGCAGTCGATCCAGACGATCTCGCCGCGCGGGATGAACCCCTTCTCGTGCGAGGCGGTGGTGGGCTGCGAGCGGATCAGGACGCCGGGCTTGGCGATCACCACGCCGCGCTGCGAGACGTTCCAGTCGTCTTCCCAGGTCTTCATGGCGGGCGCGTGGCCCGTCGTCGTGGTGGCCGCCACCGGGGCCGCGCCCAGCAGCCCCAGCGCCATGGCTCCGGTGGCGAGCGCGACGGCGGTCTTCTTTCTCTTCAGCACAGATGCCCCTTGACAGTCGATCGGAGTGAGGCGGTCGCCTCGTTCCGGTTTGTATGACTATCTGACCGATGTCCGGGATCTAGCTCACCGAAGAGGGCCCATTTCCCCCGATTGGCAGGACGGCCTCCCGCGTACGGCCCACATCCCCGGCCGCGGCGCCCGCCGCCGGCCGGGTGTCTCCCCGTCCCGTACCGGCGCGGGCTACGGCTCGCCGACCTCCGTGCGGGGCTCGGCGTGGGCACTGCCGGTGGCCTCCAGGGGGCCGCTGAGAGCCAGGCCCGTGAGCAGCGGGCGGTAACTGAGGACGATCTCGACCTCGACGAAGCGGGCAGTCGCCTTCGTGCACGTCGCGGACTCGACGTCGCCGTTGTGGACCGTCACGTGGGACATGAACTCCTGGACCCGGCTGTTGCAGTTCTCGTGCCGGATCGGCGCCTCCAGTTCCGTCTGGCCCTCGTACAGCGCTTCCTTGTCGGTGTCCTGCGCCGCGTACCGCGCCGCCTGCTCCGCGATGTCCGCCGCCCGTTCGCGCTGCGAGATCGCCAGTCCGCCGTCGACCACGAACGCCGCCAGCGCCATGAACAGGAACGCGAAGATGATGACCGCGCCCGCGCCCGAGCCCCGGTCGTCCAGCTTCCGCACCCGCGCGGCCAGGACCGCGCGCAGGTGCGCGGCCGGCACACGTACCCGCCTCATGCCGCCCTCCGGTACGGGTCGAGCGGCGCGGACGAGGTGCCCGTCATCCGCGGGTCGATGTCCAGGCCCAGCATCCCCAGGCCCTTCACCTCGCAGGTCACCTCCACGGTGATGATGTTGCTGGCGGCGCCCGGCTCCGGCGGTGAGAAGTCCCCCGACAGGTCCACGTCCACCGGGCCCTTGCACACGTCGCCCTCCAACTGCGACTCCGCCGCCCGCTGCGCGGCCCGCTGCGCCTCGCCCACGGTGCGCTGGAGGGACGCGGCCCGTACCGCGTCGCGCGCCGCGCCGTCGACCCCGCCGCGGCCGTCGACCAACTGGCCGAAGGCGACGAGGACGAGGATGAACAGGAACATCACCGGGGCGAGGATCACCACCTCGATGGTCGTCACCCCCCGGTCGGACCCGAGGTCCCGGCGCTCCCCCGGCTCCGGGGCCCCCTGCTCCCCCCGGTCGCCGCGCGCCTTCCCCGCCGCGCTCACAGCCATGCGTCCCCCGTCCCCCGTCATCCCAGATCCGGTACGAACCGCTCGATCGGCCCCTCCGACTCCGCCCGCGCCTTGAGGTCGATGAACGGGAAGACGTTGACCACGCTGCCCTCCACCGCCACCCCGACCCGGTCGTCCGCGCCCTCGTACACCCGGATGTCCGGGTCGGTGAGCAGCTTCGGGCCGACCGTGTTCAGCCGCTCCCGCGCCGCCTGCTGGGCCAGGCCCTGCCAGCCGCCCGGGTTCGACTCGGCCGTCCTGCGCGCCTCGCGCGCCCCGTGCTGCGCGGTCGCCTGCGCGACGTGGTCCGCGAAGAAGTACAGCCCGAACTGCACGGTGGCGAAGATCATGAAGTAGAGCACCGGGGTGAGCAGCACGAACTCGACCGCGGACATCCCGCGGTCGCCCCCGCTCGCGCCGTGCCGCCCGCTCCCGGGCCCCGTGTCACCGCCGCCGCCGTCGCCGCGGCAGGCGTCCAGCCTGCGCCGCAGCCACGCCGGTGCCTGTGCCGTTGTCGCCATGATCGTCAGCCCGCCCCGTCAGCCGGCGGCTCAGCAGCCGTCAGCGCCGGCGTTGCTGATGCAGTCCTTGACGTCGTTCGCGCCGTCGGACAGCGCCTGGTTGATGATGACCGCGACCGCGCTGACGATCGCGACCACGATGGCGGAGATGATCACCCACTCCACCGCGGAGGCGCCGCGGTCCAGTTCGCCCGAGCGGGCGCGCTCCACGCGGCCGCGCAGGAAGGTGACCAGGAAGTCGATGGCCGGATTTCCGGTGCTGGTGAAGCGGTTCTTCATGACGTCGTTACGTCCTCTCTGCGTAGTGGGGGGATGACTCAGACCTGCAACACGCGGATCGCCGCGGGATAGACCAGGAAGACCAGGAACCCGGCGCACAGCAGTAGTTGTGCGACGAGCATGGACTGCGACTTCTCGCCTGCCGCCCCCTCGATTTCGGCAAGCTCGCGGTGCCTCATGGTCTCCGCCCTGGCCGCCAGCGACTCGCGCACCTTCGCGCCGTCGTCGGAGACCAGCGCCAGCGACGCCGACAGGTCCTTCAGCTCTTCGATCCCCAGCTCGTCGCCGAGATTGCCCAGCGCCTGCCACTGGCTGGTGCCGGTGATGCGGGCGTCGGCAAGTGCGTTGCGCACCTTACGCAGGGCCCAGCCGTCGCTGATGTCGGCCGCGGCCATCAGGGCCTCGGGCAGGCCGCGCCCGCCCGCCAGGTTCATCGCCACCAGGTCCAGGTACGCGCCCACCACGCGGCGCAGGTCCTTGCGCTTGTCGGCGGCGTCCCTGCGTACCTCCAGGTCGGGCAGGAGGAAGAAGAGCAGGGCGGCGACCAGCGCGAGCCAGACCGGGATGACGGGGTTCAGGCCGAAGCCGGCCACCGAGATCAGCGCGTACACGCCGGGGCCGAAGACCAGCCCCACCGCGGACAGCAGCACCTTCGTGGCCAGGAAGCTCTCCCAGGAGCGGTCGAGCACCGCCAGGTCGGAGCGGAGCGAACGCTGCTCCCAGCCCTGCCGCAGATAGAACTCCGCGGCCCGCTCCCCGACCTGCGCGCGCAGCCCGCCGAAGCGCCCCTCCTCCTGCTGATGCGGCGAGGAGGTCGCCGTCCGGCCGGAGCCGCGGGCGCGCAGCGCGTCGACCCGCGCGACCGTCGCGACCGCGCCGCGGCGGCCGGGCGCGATGGCCCGTACGAGCAGATAGATGCCCAGGCCCATCACCGCGCCGATGACGACGGAGTACGTCAGCGTGTCCGCACCCTGGAACTCCATCAGGAGACCTCCTCACGCGGCCGGACGAAGGCGACCTGCTGCGGCTGCTGCTTCGCGCCGGCCAGGAAGCGCTCCGGCGTCTCGATCGTCGACAGCTTGCGCAGCCACCAGAAGCCGGCCGCGAACAGCCCGCAGACGCAGGCCAGGACCGCCTGGCCGACCGGCGAGCCGTACGGCTCGACGAAGCCGCGGTTGAAGACCGACAGGCCGAGCACGAACGCCACCGAGACGCTGACGACGATCTGCACGCTGCGCCGCGTCGAGGCGCGCTGCGCCATCACGCGCTGGCGCATGTCGACCTCCTCGCGCGCCGACTTCGCCAGCGCGCCCAGCACCTCGCGCAGACCGGGGCCGCGCAGCCGGGCGTTGAGGATCAGGGCGGCGATGATCAGGTCCGCGGAGGCGTCGTCGAGGTCGTCGGCGAGGTGCTGCAGGGCGTCCGGCAGGGGCGTACGGGACCGCAACCGGTCGACCATCGCGTCCAGATGCGGCCGCAGCGCGGGCGCCGCGGCCCTGGCGGACGCCGGAATGGCCTGCTCCAGGCCGACCGCGCCGGCGATCGTGTCGCGCAGCGACTCCGTCCACTGGGCCAGCGCCTCGACCCGCTTCATCGCCATCCGCTCGGCTGCCGCGCCGCCGAAGAGCTTGTCCCAGAACGCCACCAGCACGCCCGTCGCCAGACCGGCGACCGGCCAGCGGGTCAGCAGCAGCACCAGCAGCCCGGCGACCCCCGCGAGCGTCGCCCGCTGGCTGGCGAACCGCACCAGCTCCGCGGCCCGTTCGCCCTGCTGCTCCTTCTCGTGCTCCGGCTTCGCCGGCAGCCCGCGGAGCGCGACGATGAGCAGCGCGATGCCGCCGCCGATCACCGCGCCGGCGAGCAGCCCGTAGCCCATGGTGGCGGAGAAGACCGATCCGTTCATCTGCCGCTACCTCCAATCCCCGCTGGGCTGGTAACCGAACGGAATCAGCTCGTCGATGCAGTGGATCGGCGCGTGCGGGTGCAGCAGGCCGTCGCGGCCCTCCTTGAAGACCTCGGACGACATCACGCGGCCGTCCACGCCGTTGACCTCGCGCACCGAGGTGACCGAGCGCTGGAGGCCGCCGCCCTGGTGGTAGAGGTTGCGCCGCTCGATGAAGACGACGAAGTCGATGGCGCCCGCGACCAGCATCTGGCTGGCCTCCACCGGCAGCCGCTCGCTGGCCTGGAGGGCGTAGGTCGAGATGCGGTTGAACACCTCGGAGGAGCTGTTGGCGTGGATCGTGGACAGCGAGCCGTCGTTGCCCTGCGACATCGCGTTGAGCATGGTGACGATCTCGTCGCCGAGCACCTCGCCGACGATGACGCGCGACGGGTTCATACGGAGCGACCTGCGGACCAGCTCGGCCATCGTGATGGCGCCGTGGCCCTCGGAGTTGGGCAGCCGCTCCTCGAACGCGACCACGTTGGGGTGCAGTTCGGGGAACTGGTCCAGGCCCAGCTCCAGCGCGCGCTCCACGGTGATCAGGCGCTCGGGGGCCGGGATCTCGTTGGCCAGCGCGCGCAGCAGCGTCGTCTTCCCGGCGTTGGTGGCGCCGGCGATCATGATGTTCTTCCGGGCCCGCACCGCGCAGGTCAGGAAGGAGCCCAGCTCCGCGGAGATCGTCGCGTTGCCGATGAGGTCGGGCAGGAAGACCTTGCCGAGGCGGGCGCGGCGGATGGACAGCGCCGGGCGGCGGGTGACGTCCATGACCGCGGAGAGCCGGGAGCCGTCGGGCAGGCGCAGGTCTAGCTGCGGGTTGGCGGAGTCGAAGGGGCGGGAGGAGAGGCCGGAGTAGGCGCCGAGGATCTGGATCAGCTCGACGAGTTCCTCGTCGCTCTCGGCCACCGGGTCGACCTTGGCCTCGCGGCCGTCGGCGTAGCCCACGAAGACGTGGTCGAAGCCGTTGATGTCGATGTTCTCGACCTCGGGGTCGTCCAGCAGCGGCTGCAGCCGGCCGACGCCGAAGAGGGCGGCGTGCACGGCCGCGGCGTACGCCTCCTCGGTCTCGGCGTCGAGGGGCGTGCGGCCGTAGTTGATCTCGGAGCGGGCGTAGTCCTCCAGTATCTGCGCGATGACGGCGCGGGCGAAGTGCCGCTCGTCCTCGGCGGACATGGGGGTGACGCCGGCGAGCTGGTCCTCGTGGCGCTGCCGGGCTATGCGGTCGCCGGCTTCCTGGCGGAAGCGTTTGACGAGGCCGTGGTCTACTGCGGGTCCGCTGCTCATCGGGCGGCTCCATGGCGGGGGCCGGGGCCCTGCGCGGGACCGGGGCCGGGGGTGGCGCCGGGGGCGCCGTAGGCGGGGTGCTGGCCGGGGGCGGCGGGCTGGCCGGGCTGGGCCGGCTGGCCGGGCGCCCCGGGCTGACCGGGGGCAGCGGGGGCGCCGGGCTGACCCGGGGCCTGGGGCTGCTGGGCGTGCTGCGGGACCGGGTGGCCGGGCTGCTGCGGGGCGCCCTGGCCCGTGGCGCCGCCGTACGGTGCCTGCGGGGCCCCGCCGCCGTACGGCGCCTGCGGTGCGCCCGCGGACGCCGGCTCGGCCAGCAGCGAGCTGCCGAAGTGCTGGTGCAGATCGCTGGCGACCTTGCGGATGGACCGGACGAGCATCGACTTCTCCGCGCGCCCGCGCCGCCGCCCCGCCAACTGCTCGGCGCCTGCGATGTCGTCAGCGATCACCCCGAGCACGCGGGCGCCCGACTGCGACGCCGTGAGCATGTCGTTGACCTGCCCGGCGACCTTCGCGGCGCCGGACGGCTCGGTGACCAGCAGCACGCCGATCAGCGGCGTGCCCAGCGCGGCGGCGCCGCGCTGCGTGCCGTGCAGCCTGGCGGACAGGGACGACGCCCGGTCCCGTACCCGCGCGATCTGCTCGGGCAGCGCGCGGGCCACCAGCAGCACCAGCGCGGCGTGCGAGAACAGCTCCAGGGTGCCGGAGTCCACGCCGACGCGGCCGCAGTCCGCGATCACGTCCGCGCCGCCGTGCGGCGACTCGGCAAGCGCGGCGAACGCGCGGCCCAGCGTGGGCCAGAGCCGGGTGAGCCCCGCGGACTGGTCGGAGTTGCCGAGGCCGACGATGACGTCGAGCCCGCCGGACATCGGCTGTGCGTGGTCCCACAACTGCTCCGCCGCGATCCCGCGGCGGGCGGTGGCGGCCAGCGACAGCATGCCGGTGTTCGGGTCGAGTGAGTTGCCGTTCTGCCCGACCGAGCGGTAGACGAGGTCGCCGCCCGCCGGGTCCGCCTCGGCAAGCAGCGCACGCCGGGGCCAGACGGCGGCCAGCGCGACGGCGGTCGTCGTCACGCCGGGCGCGCCCTTGTCGGCCGCGACTGCGATCAGCGCCATGGTGAGTTCCCTCGCTCCCGTGAAGACCCGCTACGACGTCAGCTACCGCTGGATACGAGAGTCAGGCCGACTTCCTTCTCGGACGCCGCCGCCACGAGAGGGCCTGCCTGTGTCTTGTCGACGAGGAGATTGACGGTCATGGTTCCACTGGTGACCGTGCCCTCGTCGCCCCTGACGATGCTCTGCACCTTGACGCCCTCGGCGAGCACGTCGCCGGTGGTGACGGTGCCGGTGGAGCCGGTGCTGCCGTCCTCGCCGCTGCCGGACGTGCTCGGGCTGTCGCCGACGAAGTAGGCGTCGACGCGGGCGCCGTCGACCAGGCCGCCGGGCATCTGGCCGGACTCCATGGTCACGCCGACCACGGTCTGGCCCTCCTCCAGCCCCTTGCCCTTCTGGATCATCTCGCTGACCAGGACGCTGCCGGGGACGAGGTCGGTGGTGGCGTAGAACTTGTCGAGGTCGCCCCGCAGGTCCCAGCGGATGTAGGGGATGTCGCTGTCCTCCGGCATCATCACCTGCTCGATGTCGGCGTCGGAGATGCCCTCGCCGGCGGGGACGCGCTCGGAGATCTGCACGGCCGCCACCTGGTTGCCGGCGCGCAGCACGAGCACGGCGGTGCCCAACGCGCCCGCGAGGATGAGCAGCACGGCCAGCGCCGCCAGCGCGGGTTTGCGTTCGCGAGGAGCAAACGGCAGTCTGTCGCCGGACTGCGGAACAGGGGCGGCCGACCTGCCGCCCGCGGCTGCCGTGCGTTCCCTGGTCTTCACGGAATCACCCCGTAACTCGCCGTTTCCTGGCCGAAATTCCCCTACCTGACCGGCCGAGAACGCCGTAACAGGTTGTCAAGCCATCGAACCGTAGCAGTAGCCTAAACCCCCCTCAACCCGCGCCAGGCAACGAGAGCGTCACAGCCCATCGACAGTTCCGATAGCTGAGACGACAACCTTGTCCGGGGCGCAAATGACCAGCTTGCGGGGGCGCATGGGGCCGGTTCCGGCGGGCGTACGCGTCCACGCGCGCGCCGGGAGCGGGGGGCGGCGGCGCCGTTGGCGGTGCGGTCCGTGACAGAACTGTGGACCGGGTATTGGCGAATCCGGATATGTGCAGTCGCCAACTCACCGAATGGACGGAATTCCACGGGAGTCGGGGCGCGATTACGGGTGTCAGTGGTCGTCGCTACGATCCGGTGGGAAAGGGGGATACACGTGCGACGGCCGGTGCGGCAGCGGGTGTGCGGCGGATTCGGGGGGTCCGGGGGATGGTGAAGTTCGTGGGGGGCGCGGGGGCGTCCGTGCGTACCTTGCTGGCTGTCGGCCTGCTGCTGCTTCTGGCGAGCCTGCCGGGGGCCGGGGTGCTGGCAGGGGACGCGGTGGCGGCGGGCCGGGCCGAGGGGGGCGGGGGCGGGCAGGCAGCGTATCTGGCGGAGCGGTTGCGTGCGGATGCGGTGTACGTGACGGACCAGGCCCCGCGGGAGATACCGCGGTCGGCCGCGGGGGAGTTCGCGAAGGCCGCGAAGCGGACCGGGGTGCCGACGTACGTCGTGCTCCTGCCCGAGCGCAACCCGTTCGACGAGCGGCTGCTCGGCGCCGTGCACGACAGGCTGCGCCGGGACGGGCTGTACGTGCTGCTGGACAGCAGCGGCATCGGCATCACCGCCGTGCCCTTCGGCGTCGACGTGCCGGCGGAGTCGGCGACGACCGTGGCGCTGTATGAACTGCCTTACGACGCCGGGCCGCTGCTGACGTTCCAGCGCTTCGTGGAGGCGCTGACCGACGACGACCCGGCGGGGCGCGCGGAGGCGGCGCGGGAGAAGTACGGCAGCGACGCGGGCCGCGCGCCGGCGGAGGAGCCGGACAGGCTGCACATCACGCGCACCGACCGCGCGAACCAGTCGTTCCTGACGGGCATCCTGCTGGCCGGGGTGCCGCTGCTGGTGCTTGCGCTCGTGCTGTACGTACTGCGGAGGCGGGCGGCTCGGGCGGGCGCCAAGCCCGCGGCCCGCGGCTTCGCCGGCGTCGGCGGGCGCGGGCTGCTCGCGGCGGTCGCGACGGCGGCGGTGCTGGCCGGGGGCATGGCCCTGGGCGCCGCCGCGCTGTACGACGACGAGACGACGGACCCGGGCCCGCCGCCGACGCGGGCGGACATGGCCGCCCGGCTGGACCGGGTGTCGGCGGGGCTCGCGAAGGACCCGGTGTACGTGGACCCGGAGTCGCCCGCGCAGATCGACGCGAAGGAACTGGCCGCGCTGCGCGAGAAGATCGGCGGCCTCGACGTGCCGGTGTACGTCGCTTCGGTGCCGATGGCGCCGGAGGACGAGTCCGGCGGGCAGGGCGACACGTTCCTGAAGTCGCTGGGCCGCACGGTCGGCGGGGACGGCATCTACGTCCTGGCCGATCCGCGCAGCGGCTACGTCAACGCGGTGGACTACGGGATCGGGCTGGACGTCGACCTGTACCTGCTGCCGGAAGCGATCGGGTACCAGTCGCGCGACGTGGACGACGACGACCTGCGGCTGGGCGAGCGGGTGGGGATGCTGGTCGAGGAGCTGACCGGGGCCCGGCCGGGCGGCGACCCGGGCAGGGCACCGTCGCCCATGGACCCGCCGGACCCGGTGGCGGAGGACGCGCTGCCGTCCGTGTTCGCGGCGGACTTCGTACCGGGGCTGTTCGTCGGGACACTGGCCGCGGGGCTGGTGTTCGGGCTGGCTGCGGGAGCCGTGCGGATCGCCGGGCGGGTGCGGCCCGCGCCGGTGCCGGCGGTCACGGCGGTCACGGCCGCCGGCGGGCCGTCGTACGAGGCGCCGCCTGACCCCTCGGAGGCGTACCTCCGGCGGACGGCGCACGCGGAACTGGAGGCGCTGGCGAGGGCGTTCGAGACGGCGGACCCGGCGGGCGCGGTGCGGGTCCGGGTGTGGGACTGTCTGGACGCGGCGCAGTTGCTGGTCGACGTGGAGGAGGACGGCCGCGTCGACGCGGACGCGAGCCCGGAGGCGCTGGCGACGGCGATCACGCTGATCCGCGCGGCCCGCGCGGCGCTGGCCGCCCCGGGCACCCCGGCCCGGCTGTGCACCCTGAACCCGATGCACGGCCCCGCCCACGGCAGGCAGCGCACCCGCCTGACCCCGGGCGCCCCCGCCCGCGCGGTCCCGCTCTGCGCGGGCTGCCGCAGGGCGGCGAGGGCGAACCCGGGCACGGCGCACCGCCGGCGCCTCACGCTCCCGGCGCCGCGCGGGGAGGCCCGTATCCCGTACGACGCGGCCCCGGGCCCGCTGCGCACGGCGGGCGAAGGGGTGCCCCGGCTGATCCGCGAGGTACAGGAGGCCGCCGGTGTCCACGACTGAGCAGGGCAAGGGGCGGCTGCGTGCCGGGGCCGCCCGCGGCTGGTTCGTTCGGGTCGCGCCGCTTGCCGCCCTGGCCGCGCTGCTGCTGGTCCTCCTGCCCGCCCGCGCCGTCTGGGCGGCGCCCAGCCCCGGGGAGGAGATCGCCGACAGGCTCCGGGACTCCCCCGTCTACGTACACGACGCCTACACCGGGGCCGTGGACGAGGAGCGGCAGCGCGCGATCACCGCGCAGATCGAGGAGACGGGGCTGCCGATCAGGGTGGTGCTCGTACCGCTCGCGAAGGGCGACGACTTCGCCGGGGACCCGGGAACCCTCGCGGAGGTCGTGCGCGGGCGGCTCGGCGACGGAGACCTGATCCTCGTCACGACCGGCGAACAGGCCGACTGGCTGGAGGGGTTCGAGTGGCCGGGCGAGGTCCACCAGGCGCGGGACGCGGTGGGCGCGGTGGGGCACCTGGACGAGATGAGCGAGGCCGGGCTCGCGGCGCGGGTGGAGAAGGCGGTGGCGCTGATCGACGCGGGCAACGGCACAGAGGTGTACGAGGAGGCGGTGGCGGACCTGGGCGCGGACTCTCCGCCCGCGGCCGCCGAAGACGACCCGCAGGAGGAGTCCGGGGGCGGCCCGGCCCTGCCGCTGGCCCTGGCCGGCGCGGCGGCGGCCGTCGCCGTGCTCGCCGGACTGATGTGGTACGTGCGCCGCCGCCGGACCGGATCCCGCGCCGCCACGGCGCCGTTCGCGACGCCGCAGGCGGTGTTCGCGGCGGCCCGCGCGGCGGACGAGGCGGAGTTGCGGCGCCGCGCGGAGGAGGAGGTCGTGGCCCTGGGCGAGGCGGTACGGGAGGTGGAGACCGACGCCCCCGACCGGGCGGCCCACGTCCACGCCGCGCTGGACGCGTACGCCGCGGCGGGCACGGTCCTCGACGGGGCCGGGAGCCGCGCCGACCTGGCGGGTGTGCTGGCGCTGGTCGCGGAGGGCCGCGACGCCCTGGAAGCCGCCCGCACCACGCGCCCCCGCCGCACCACCGCGCTCCCCCTGTGCTTCTTCAACCCCCTCCACGGCCGCGCCACCCACCGCACCCGCTGGCGCCCCCTGGGCAGCCGCCGCCAGCTCCCCGTCGCCACCTGCGACATCTGCACGAAGGCACTCCGCGAACGCCGCGCCCCCGAGGTCCTGACGGACACGGCGGACGGCCGCGAGGTCCCGTACTTCGAGGTCCCGGCGGAATCCAGCATCTGGGCGGCCACGGGCTACGGCTCCCTGACCCGGGACGCCCTGGCCCCGCGGGTGGCACGGGGCGACTTCACCCGCACCCGGGACTGACAACCCCGGGCCCCGATACAGACGAGGTCAGCCCGGGGTGCCCCCGGGCGGCCACGCGATTCCCGCCTGCTCCAGCATCCTGCTGTACTTGAGCCGCCCCCGCCGCATGACCGCCGACGTCAGCCACAGATACAGCCACCACACCACCGCGATCCCGCCGCCCACCGCCAACGGCACGGGATCCGACCCGCTGTTGACGGCAACGGCGACGAAGACGCCCACGGGGACCGCCACCGCCAGCATCCGGATGCGACCGCGGCGCGACGTGCCGTAGAGGTCGACCTTGATCCGGGCGTGCAGCAACTCCACCTCCCGCCGCGCCTCCGGCAGCGGCACCGGCCTGCGGCCGCCGGTCAGCCCGGGGAGCGGCCCGCCGAGGGGGGCGTCCGGGCAGCGGGCGCGGGTACGGGTCGCGCGTTCCACGGCGTCGGGGAGCCGTCGGAAGGCGAAGACGGGGTGGGCCCGGCTCGCGCTGTGCTCCGGGGAGAGACCGGCGTAGCGGTATCCGTACTGCTCGGCGAGGTAGGCGAAGGCCGCGAACGTCCGCCGGGAGTTCCACGGGTTGATCGTCGTGTACGTCTCGGCGCCCTGCTCGCCCGCCTTCAGCAGCGCCCGGAGCCGGGACCGGAGTTGCGGCCGTGGTGACATCGCCGTCCTTCCAGTGGAACCGTGCACGCCGTATCGGCTTCCTATCATGCGGCGAGGGATCGTTCCGCGAGGTAACTACTTCGGCTTCCGGGGGAATTCGTGTCATTTCTGAGGTTCTTTCATGACGACGTCATGGCGATGGCCAGGACTCTTGAGTCCAGTGGGGACCGGATGAAGGAGTCCTCGAAGAAGATCGCCGGCACCGACGCGAGCCTCGTCGGTCACGACGAGCTGCGTTCGGCGTGCGACGACTTCGCGGACTCGTGGGACTACGGCTTCGGCCAGCTCTCCAAGCTGACCAAGGGTGTCTCGGAGTTCGTCGTCACGGCGGCCGACGAGCTGGAGAAGCTGGACAAGAAGCTCCACGACGAGTTGCAGAAGGCGGGGAAGAAGTGACGCGCCCGGAGGACTTCCCGAGCCTCGGCTTCGACCCCGCGCCCGGCGATCTGGACACCGTACGCCGCCTCGTCACCGCCATCGGCACGGTCACCGGCCAGAGCGGGACGGCGCAGTCCCAGCTCAAGCGGATCGGGGAGACGGACGGCATCTGGGTCGGCAAGGCGGCCGACGCCTTCGGCGACTCCGTGTCCGAGATCCCCCCGTATCTGGAGAAGGCCCTCACTTCCCTCGACGCCGCCCATCGCGCGCTGTCGTCGTGGGAGACCAGCCTGACCGGTTACCAGAGCCGCGCCCGCAAGCTGGAGCGGGAGGCCGAGGACGCCGCCGCTCGCGTCGGCTCGGCGCAGCGGGCCCTGGACGGGCTGCCGGGCGACACCGATGGGATGACGGACAAGGAGAAGGAAGAACACAAGAAGGACGAGAAGGGCAGGACCGATTCGCTCGACACCGCCACGGCCGAGCTCGAGGCGATACGGGGCCGGGCGCGCAACCTGAACGCGGAGTTCAACGGCGACGCCGAGACGGCCGCGCGGCAGATCAAGAACGCGGCGGACGACGCGCCGCCGGAGCCCAACTGGTTCGAACGGCGTCTCGACGACCTCGGGAACTTTCTCGAAGCCGCGTGGGACACGATCACCGACCCGAACTTCTGGAAGCTCATCGGCGACATCCTGGCCGACGTCGCCATGGTCGTCGGCGTCATCTGCCTGCTCGCCATGCCGTTCGGCGGCATCGCGGGCCTGGCCCTGATCGGCCTGTGGGTCGGCGCGGGCGCCTTCGCCGCGCACGCCATCGCGCTGGCCGGTGGCGCCGAGGGCATGACCTGGCAGACACTCGCCTGGGACGCGGCCGGGGTACTGGCCGGCGGCATCGGCCTCGCCGGTGCCCGGCTCGCGCAGTCCGGCCGCGCGCTGGTGCAGGCCGGGCGGAACCTGCGCGCCACCGAAGGGTTCGCCGCCGCGCTGGGCCGGATCGGCCCCGGCAACTGGGGCAACCTCGCCCGCCTCCCCAGCGGCATGGCCAACTCGCTGCGCGGCTTCGCCATGTCGGGCCAGGGATGGATGAGCGTCGCCACGGGCAACCTCGTCGACTGGTCGGCCACCGTCGCGGGAGCGTCGTTCGCCATCGGCTCCAACATCAATCCCGGACGGTGGACCGATGGCGACTGGAACATGGCCGATGTCCCGGTCATCGGGCCGATCTCGGCACTGACCGAGTACTTCCAGCCGGAACCCGACGTCGTCGCGCCCGGGCCGCTGCCGCCCCGGGTCGACCCGCCCACGATGCTGGCGTCCGCCGGTGACAGCTTCACCCGCGGACTCGACCCCTCGCAGATGGGGACGGCGGCATGACGGCACGAGACGGCGCCCGCAAGGTCCCGTACGCGTTCGCCTACCGCGTACCGGACGAGTTCGTCCGCCTGCCCGAGGCCGACACCCTGGAGGGCTGGGACGACGCACTGAGACGGCTGATACCGGACGCGCACCAGGACGAACTCGCGGCCACGGGACTTCGGATGCGCCGGTTCCTGCCCATGCTGTCCGAGGGCGGCGAGACGACCATCCTCACCGCCATGTGTGTCGGCACCGAGGAGGTGGAAGGCGACGAACGGCTCTCCATGGGGCTGCTCGCCGTCTCCGCCCGGGCCAGCGACCACGACGACCAGCTCATGGCGGCCGAGGGAATCTACCGCGGCAAGGAGCAGAAGTTCTTCGCCGGGCAGAAGGAACCCCGGGAACTCGACTACGAGTTGGGCAAGGGGCTACAGGGCGCTCAGGACATGCTGCTGGCGGTGAAACTCCCCGGCGGGCCCGGGGTGATGTCGGCGTCGCTGCGGTCGCTCACGCTGCCCGGGGGCGACGCGGACACCCCGGCGCCGGTGATCCCCTTCGCGTCACTGCAGTTGGTCGTGCCGGCTCCGCGCGGCTACTGCGCGTACGTCACGATCGCCACGCCGTCCGTCTTCCTGCTGGATTCCTACTGCATGCGGCTCGCTCACATCGGCCGCACCTTCGCCTTCGACGTGCCCGCGGGCGGCGAACCGGCATAGAGAGGAGGGGAGACCCGGGAGCCGGCGGCTACTGGTTGCCGCCGCCTACCTGTTTCTCTTCCTTCTTCGTGCCCTTCTTGAGCTCGTTCTCCAGGTCCACGTCCACCTTGTGCGCCTCGCGCACCACCGTGTCCGACATCTCCGCCAGGCTCGTCAACTGCTCGTCGATGTCCCCCCGGCCGTCCTTCCAGCCCGACTCGAAGTCCTCCAGCTTGTCGACCACGCCGCCGTCACCGATGTCGTCGCGGTACGACTCGAAGGTGGCCTTCGTGCGGTTCATCCGGTTCTTGATGCCGCGCAGCCGGCCGCCGAAGCCGTCGAGCTCGCTGAGCGGAATCGCCAGCCTGTCGCCGTCGTTGCCCATGAGCCTCTCCCCCAGTCACTACGAAAAGCGGGGCGCCGCCGCACCGAATACGATGCCACGGCGCCCCGGCCTAGCGAAACGAACCGAACCGAATCGCGAAGGTCAGCCCTTGAGGCCCTTCTCCAGCTCGGAGTCCAGGTTCTCGAATGCCTCGGCGGCGGACTTCAGGAAGTCGCCCATTCCCTCAAGGCCCTCGATGGTCTTCTTCGCACCGGTCGTGAACTCGTCGAAGGACTGGTCGAACTGCTTCGAGGACCGACCGGTCACGTAGCCGTCGCTCACCAGGCTCTGGATGTACTTGCGCAGGTCATCCAGCTTGCGGTCGATGTCCTGACGCTCGTCCTTGAGCCGCTTGGCGGCATCCCGCATGTCCTGATATGTAACATCGACATCGGCCTTGCCCATGGCAGCTACCCTCCCGTTTGTCTCAACCGTCGCGAGGGCCGTCCCCGAGACGTCAGTCATGCATCGTTCGTATCTCGCAACCGTAGACGCAGTCCCCCGCCCCCGCGGTTGCAGGGTCATGCCACACGCCGCGACGGCGGTTGCGCCAGTGGCGGTTGCGCCAAGGGCGCGCACGCCGACGGCGGTTGCGCCCACGGCCGTTACGTCAGCGGCGTCGTCACCGCGAACGGCTCGCCGTCGCCCAGGTGCAGCAGGCCCTTGCCCGGCTGCACCTGGTCGCCGACCGAACCGCGGTTCAGCCGGATGCCGATGAGGTCGCCCGCCGACGGATCCTGCGGGGACAGGGCGACGCCGCGCCGGGCCTTCTTGGCCTCCACCTGCCAGCCGGAGAAGCCCGAGGCGACCTCCTCCTCGTCGCCCGCGAGGACCAGCGCCCAGCCACGTTCCGCGCCGCGGCGGGCGATGGCCTTGAACTCGTCGCCGGCGTCGCAGTTCGTCAGCATCTCGGCGTCGTCCACGAGGACGACGATCGGCTCGTCCGTCGACGCCTGCTTGAGCAGGTCGTGCACCTCGTCCTCGTCGATGTCGTCCTCGGTGAAGACCTGCAACACGCCCTCGCGGTCCGCCAGATCGCGCATCGGCGACGGCCGCGGCGCGGCGATGATCAGGCGTACGCCCTGATGGAGGAAGGTCAGCGCCATCGACTTCAGCACCGTGCTGCGGCCCGACTTGGCCGGGCCGCCGATGATGAACGCCGGGATGCCGTCCGCCAGGTTGGGGCCGAAGCCCATCAGCTCGTCGCCGCCGACGCCGACCAGCGCCCACAGCTTGGAAGCCTCCTGCGCCTGGACGTCGCGCATCTCCCAGGCTTCCTCGAAGCCGAGGCGGCTGGGCAGCACGTCGACGCGGAACGGGCGCAGCGAGCGCGGCACCGCCGCGTCCCGCGCCGTCGCGGCCTCGCCGATGGCGGCGACGGCGGCGGCCTGGGCGGCGCCTGACAGGTCGTCGGAGAGGACGGCTATCTGGGTCTCCAGGCCGCTCTCCGCGCGGAACATCCGGCCGGGCTCGATGTCCTCGGGGATGTTGCGGGCGTTGAGGCTGATCATGGAGAAGTCGGAGCGGTCGGGCAGCCGGAAGGCGAACTTGTCCTCCGTCAGCGTGCTGATCCGGCCGGTGAGCACGCTGCGGTCGCCGGTGATGATCAGGTGGATGCCGACGCTCGCGCCCTCGCGCAGCAGCCCGTAGATCTCGTCGGTCAGATCGCCGTGGTTGATCTCGCCGAGGGTGGGCAGCCAGCCCTCCCAGCGGTCGAGGAGCACCACGGTGTACGGCAGCTTCTGCTCCGGGTCCGACGCCGCGGCCCGCTGCTCGGCGATGTCGGCGAAGCCGTCGGCGGCGAGCAGCTCCTGGCGGCGGCCCAGCTCCTGCTTGAGCCGGCCGATGAGGCGCACCGCGCGCTCCGTCTGGTTGCGGCTGACGACGGCGCCGCAGTGCGGCAGCCGGGTCAGCGCGTTGAGCGCGCCGTTGCCGCAGTCGATGCCGAACAGGTGCAGGTCGGCGACCGAGTGCGTACGGGCCAGGGAGGCGGCGATCGTACGGAGCATCTGCGAACGCCCGCTGCGCGGGGCGCCGCCGACGATGAGGTGCCCGAAGTCGGCGAAGTCGATGGCGACGGTGCGCCGGGCCTGCTGCGCGGGCAGGTCCTCGATGCCGTACGGAGCCGGGGGCAGCGGTCCCGCGCCCTGCGGGGCGGGCAGCGAGTCGAGTTCGATGCTGTCGGGCAGCGCGGGCAGCCACGGGCTGTGCTGCTCGGGGATGCCCAGGCGCTCGTTGGCCTCGTTGACCGCGTCGACGAGCACCTTCAGGTCGGTGATCTCGTCCTCCTCCTGCTGCGCTCCCGCGGGGCGCTTCAGCGCGCCCCGGCCCAGCTCGGCCCAGCCGAGGCGGCCGGCCCACGGCTGGGCGGTCGCCGGGT
Organism: Streptomyces sp. NPDC004134; assembly: GCF_042874195.1. Taxonomy (NCBI): domain Bacteria; kingdom Bacillati; phylum Actinomycetota; class Actinomycetes; order Kitasatosporales; family Streptomycetaceae; genus Streptomyces; species Streptomyces sp. NPDC004134. The sequence goes on from NZ_JBIAMS010000027.1 coordinate 37,119, forward strand.
CGGCGGCGCCCGGGCGGCGGCCGCCGACGCGGCCGGACTGGAAGGGGACGAGGGAGGCGTGGCCCAGGCGCACATAGGCGCGGCCGGGCATGGACTTGGCGATGAACCCGGCGTCGGGGGCGTCGATGACGTCCGCGGACTCGCCGCCGTCGGTGACGCGCAGCGCGATGCGCAGGTTGGTGTTCGCGCGGATCTCCGGGGAGACCACGCCGCTGGGGCGCTGGGTGGCGAGCATCAGGTGGATGCCGAGCGAGCGGCCCCGGGCGGCGATGTCGACCAGGCCGGTGACGAAGTCGGGGAGTTCACGGACCATGGCGGCGAACTCGTCGATGACGAGCAGCAGCCGGGGCAGCGGCGCGTACCGGCCGGGCTCGCGGCGCAGCAGGTCCTGGAAGTCCTCGATGTCCTTGGCCTCGGCGTCGGCCAGGATGTGCTCGCGGCGGTGCAGTTCGGCGCGGAGCGACTCCAGGGCGCGGGTGACGAGGTGGTTGTCGAGGTCGGTGACCATGCCGACGGTGTGCGGCAGCTTCACGCAGTCCTTGAACGCGGAGCCGCCCTTGTAGTCGATGAGGACGAACGTCATGTTCTCGGGGGTGTTGGTCACCGCGAGCGCCGCGACGATCGTCTGCAGCAGCTCGGACTTGCCGGATCCGGTGGTGCCGGCGATGAGGCCGTGCGGGCCGTCCTTGCGGATGTCGATGGCGAACGGGCCGTCGTACGACTCGCCGATGACCGCGGTCGTCGACTGCCCGCCGATCTGCCAGCGAGCGGCGATGGCGTCCCCGGTCGGCGGCTCCAGCTCCACCACGTCGAGCAGCCGGCTGGACGACGGGATGGCCGCGTCCTCGGCCTCTCCGCTGATGTCGCGCACGGGCGACAGGCCGCGCGCCACGAGCGCGCACCACGCCGGCGAGACGAAGTCCGGGCGCACCCCGCGGCGCCGCTCGGCGCCGGCCTGCTCGACGCGCAGCCGGATCGGGCCGGTGCCGTCGGCGGCGGCGGCGCGCTGCGCGGCGTCCTGCGAGTGCCCCGTGCCCCAGGCGCCGACGCGGAACGGCGGGAAGCCCCCGGCGCCGCCGGGCCCGCCTGCGCCGGCCACCTGCTGCATCGGGATGCCGCCCTGCGCGGCGGCCCGCGGGTCGTGCTCCTCCGGCTTGGGCTCGGCGACGACGATCGCCTGGCACTCGCCGGGCAGGAAGCGGTCCTCGGAGTCCAGGCAGATGGCGAACATCGACACCGCCGGGCCCTCGCGCAGCAGCCGCACCACGCCCGGCAGCGAACGCAGCCGGCGCGAGCCGTCGAAGACGATGACGATGTCGGGGTCCTTGAAGGACGTCGGCCCGCTGGACCGCTGGTCCTTGGCGGCCTTCTGCCGTGCGTCGAGCAGTTGGGTCAGCTCGGCGATGCGGGCGGCGACGGTCTCGGTGTCGGTGCCGACCAGCGCGTTGGTGTCGTACTCCCCGGGCGGGCGGGCGTGCGGCAGCCAGCGCATCCAGTCCCAGCCGGCCTGCCCGCCGGGCTCCGTCAGCACGTAGAACTGGACGTCCAGCGGGCTGTGCAGCACGGCGGACTGCGCGACGGCCCAGCGGCCGAGGGAGCGCGGGGTGTCGCCGGCGCCGGCGATGCCGAGGACGCCGATCTGCCGCAGCGGCACGGTGACGGGCGCGTCCTGGATCTTCCACAGCACCTGGCGGCGGTGCTCGTCCTGCTCGGGGTCCTCCAGCAGCACTTCGGAGTCCAGCTCGGCGGTGCCGAAGCGGATCAGCAGATGGTCGGCGTCGGTACGGCGCCGCTCCCACAGCCGGGTGCGCGGGCCGGTGGCGGTGGACAGCAGGAGGGCGGGGTCGGGACCGCCCAGCCGCCGCTCGTTGCGCTCGGCGACGAGGGCGTCGCGGGCGTCCTTCTCGATCCTGGCCTTGTGTTCCTTGTACTCGGCGACGGCCTTCACATGGGACTTGCGGCCGTGCTTCTTGTCCATGAAGTAGTTGCCGATCATGATGATCGGGCTCATGAACGCCATCAGCAGGTAGTACCAGCGGCCCATGACCAGGCACATCGTCACGCCCATGACGGCCGGCATCAGCGCCATCAGCCACGGCAGCGGCCGGGCCTGGCCCTCCTTCGGCGGCGCGGGCAGCTTGAAGCGGGTCTCGCGGTCGGGCGGCAGCAGGCGCGGCGGGCGGTTGTAGTCGAGCCCGGCGCCGTCCTCCGAGGTGGCGACGGCGGCGTCGGGCGGGCCGTAACGCACCAGCTCGAACAGCGAGTTGCCGACGGCGACCTGGGACCCGTACGGCCAGGCGTCCTTGCTCTGCGGCGGCTCCTGCGGCAGCGGCGGGGGCGCCGGCTCGCCGGCGCGGCGCCGGCGGCGCTCCTCCTTGCGGGCCTCGCGGCGGCGGCGCCTGCGGGCCCTGCGGGTGTCGTCGTCGTCCGACTTCTCCTTGGGCTTGGCCAGCTCGGCGAACGTCGTGCCGTCGAGGGTGGCCTTCTCCTGGTCGCCGTGGACGTGGACCTTGCACCTGCCGTCGGCGGAGACGGTGAGGCTGAAGGCGCGCTCGGGCAACTCCGGGTCGGAGACGCGGATATGCGTCGCGTTGCCGCTGCCGATGTCGACGCGGCCCAGGCCGAGCCGGTGCACCGCGCCGGCCATCGGGCCGCCGACGACGCGCAGCTCGACCAGGCCCGTGACCTCGCGGGGCGGACAGCCCACCGGGTCGTACAGGCTGACGACCGTGCCCTCGCGCAGCGGCGACTGGGCGACGGGCAGGCGGGGGTCGACGGCGAAGCCGTCGACGAAGACGGGCGGCGGCGCGGGTGGCGCGGCGGGCGCGCCGAAGGGGACGGCCGCCGGGGGCGCTCCGGGCGGCGGGGCAGGCGGCGCGCCCGCCGTGGCCCAGCTTCCGGGCATCTGCGCGGGAGCGGGCTGGGCGTGGGCGTGCTGGGCCTGTTGGGCGTAGGAGGCCGGCACCTGGACGGCCTGCGGGGCACCGTGCGGCGGCGCCGAGGCGGGCGGCGGCGGCGAGTCGAGCTGGCCGGCCAGGACGCGGGCGACATCGCCTACGGACGACTCCGCCTCGGCGTCGAGGACGACATCGGCACGGTCGCCCCCGAGCGGATCGACGACGGTCAGGGTGAGGCGCACGCTGATCCTCCTCGAACGTCCCCGGCTGTTCCCCGGCTTTCCCCCCGCGGAAATGCGTTCAGCTCGGACACTAGGGTCTACGAAACGATATCCGCCCCGGGCTTCGCGGGGACAGCTCGTATCCGGGATTGTGGATAACTACGTGTGGACAACCGCGCCTCCGCGGCCGGACGCGGCCGCGGGAGACGACCGGACGTACGACAAAGGGGGCAGGGCATGAGCCGCTGGATGGAGGCGCTCACGATCGAGCGCGGAGGCTTCCGGATCCGGGTGCCGGAGTCGTGGTGGGAGTTCGACGTACGGCCCGAGTCCCGGGACGACAGCATCCGGCAGATGGTCAACGACCGGGTCCGCCGCAATCCCGAACTGGCCGAGCAGCGCGGCGTGCTGGAGGCGTTCCTGCGCAAGGCCGCCAAGGACGCCTGGGCCTCCGGCGCCCTGTACTGCGGCTGCATGGCGGAGACCTTCGGCGGCGACGTACCGGTGACCGGCTCGCTCACCGTCTCCCTCATCGGCGCCCGCACCGAGAGCGGCGAGCTGCTGCCGACCGACCCGGCGCTGATCGTCGGCCAGATCAAGCAGATCCGGCCGAAGAAAGAGGGCGACGCCTGGCGGAAGGTCTCGACCGTCGAGATCGAGGGGATCGGCATGGCCGCCCGCACGCAGGGCGTCGAGGACGTCAAGATCCCCGGCGACGACCGCACGGTCCGCGCCGTGATGATGCAGACCTTCATCCCGGTCCCGGGACAGGAGGGCAAGGTGGCGCTGGTGGCGGGGAGCAGCCAGGTGCTGGACCTGGCGGACTCGTTCTTCGACGTGTTCGACGCGATCACGTCGACGTTCCGGTTCGTCGGCGAGTAGCGCCGGGCGGACGGCACCGCGGCGTACGCGCCGGGCCCCGCGGGCGTCTTCGTACCGTACGGTCCGCAACCCGCCCCGGTCCTCCGCCGCTTCGGCTCACTTCGGGGTGAGCACGTTCTCCAGGAACGGCTCTATCGCCCGGTGGAACGCCTCCGGGTCCTCCAGGTGCAGCAGATGGCCGGCATCCAGCTCCGCGTACGCACCGCGGGGCAGGACGCGGACCATCTCCTGGGCCTCCGCCCGGCCCAGCTCGCCGTCGATGCCGCGGATCACCAGGGCCGGGCACTGCACGAGGGCCAGCTCCTCCCAGTGCGCGTCGTGCACCCACGTCTCGCGGGCCCGCAGCATCTGCCGGCGGGAGAACACCGGGCGCCAGCCGTCCGCGCGCTCGGCCATCACCTCGGCGAAGAACTCGCCGCGCGCGGGACGCGGGCGCTCCAGGATGGGGTCGTCCTCGCCGAACCACTTGCGGACGTCGGCGAGCGTGGCGAACGGCGTCGGCCAGGAGCGGAACCACTCCTCCCACTCGCGCTGCGAGGCCGCCCCCAGCGCCGAGGCCCGCATGTCGCAGATCACCAGCCCGCGCACCAGGTCGGGGCGGCGGGCGGCCAACTGCCAGGCGGTCAGCGCGCCCATCGAGTGGCCTATGAGGACCACCGGCGCGAGGTCCAACTGCTCGATGACGGCTTCCGCGTCCGCGATGTACGCCTCGCGGTCGAACGGGCCGTCCCCCGGTTTGTCACTGCGGCCGTGCCCGCGCTGGTCGAGCGCGATGGCGCGGGAGCGGGCGGAGAGCCAGCGGGAGGTGGTCGCCCAGTGGGACCCGCGGCCCATCAGCCCGTGCAATAACAGCACGCCGGGGCGGTCCTGCGGCGCCGTGCCCGGCGGCGGGTCGCCGGCCGGCCCGGCCGCGGACCGCTTGCGCGCCGCGATGCCGTCGGCACCGCGCTTCGGCGGATCTCCGTACTCCCAGGTGGCGAGACGCAGCCCGCCCGCCCCCGGCACGTTGATACGACGCACCATGTGTGCCGACACCCCCAATCCGTTCGGCAAGCTCACGCTATCGAATGTCTATTCGAACACCGCGGTACGGGGCCCAACACCCCTCGTTCGAGTGACCGCGGCCGGGGATTGGCCGCGGTCGTCGCGGGGAGACAGAGACCGGGAGGCGGACCCGCATCGGGGACAACGGGTCCGTGGGGAGTCGACCCTGGGAGCTCGGGGCTCCGGGTCGGTACGGGGAGGCGGGGCCCCGGCGAGCCAGGCGCCGGGGCCCTCGTCACGCCCCCCGCAGGTACGCGGGGGTCCGGATATGTCAGCGGCATGCCCACCCCTCCCAGATGCCGTCAGCGACAGCGTGGCACGCCCGGTCCCGGTGCGCTGCCGTTCGGACAGGAATCCCGCGGTCCGCTTAACGCCAACCGCGGAGACGGCGCAAACCCGCCACCAGCCTGGCCCGAACGGATCTAGCGCTTGGCCACGAAGACGTGCGAGGCGACCTCGGCGTCCAGCTCGGCGGCCTCGCCGCCGCTGCCGACGAGCACGCCGCCCGCCGAGTCCGTCACGCTCACCACCGCGCCCGGCTGCACACCGGCCCGCCGCAGCGTGTACATGAGCTGGGAGTCGGTCTGGATCGGCTCCCCGATCCGGCGGATGATCACCGTCCCGGCGTCGGGACCGAGCGCCGACAGGCTCACCATGCCCTCGTCCAGGAACGGGTCCGCCTCGGCCTTCTCGCCCAGCTCCTCAAGGCCGGGGATGGGGTTCCCGTACGGCGACTCCGTGGGGTGCTTCAGCAGCGCCAGCACGCGGCGCTCCACGGCCTCGCTCATCACGTGCTCCCAGCGGCACGCCTCCGCGTGCACGTGCTCCCACTCCAGGCCGATCACGTCGACCAGCAGGCACTCCGCCAGGCGGTGCTTGCGCATCACCCGGGTCGCGAGCATGCGACCCTCTTCCGTCAGCTCCAGATGCCTGTCGCCGGCCACGCGCACCAGCCCGTCCCGCTCCATGCGGGCGACGGTCTGGCTCACCGTGGGGCCGCTCTGGTCGAGCCGCTCCGCGATTCTCGCGCGCATGGGGACGACGCCCTCCTCTTCGAGTTCGAGGATGGTGCGGAGATACATCTCCGTTGTGTCGATCAGTCCGGACATGCGTGCCCCTAGATTTCTCGTGCGGTGGCCCTGCACCAATTCTGACTCATCGCGGTGACAACCGGACCTGCCGCGTTCCTTTCGCCTGACTTTCGCCGCCGATTCACGGGAAAAAGGCGATCCGCGCCCGGCCTCCCGAGCCCCGGTCACCGGGCCCGCCGGGCTGCTCCTAACCCAGCAGCTCCGCCAGGTCCAGCGAGGCCGCGACCCGTACGGCCACATCCTCCGCGTACGCCGCGTCCTGCCGGGTGAAGCCCTTGCGGCCGCCGCCACGCAGGAACGTCACGACGCCCAGCGTCCGGCCGCGGCTGCGCAGCACCGTACACAGCGCGTGCATCGTGCCGGGCGGCCACTTCCGCGCCACCGACCAGCCCTCCGCGACCTCCGGGTCCACGCCGCCGCAGCCCGCACGCACCGTGCCGCCGCGCTCCACCGCCTGGAGCGCGGGGTGCCCGGCGGGGTAGCGGACGGGGAAGCCGTGCGGCCCGGCCGGCAGGCACGGGCCAGGGCCCTCGGCCGGGGTGGCCGCGGCCCGGGTGAGCTGCACCGGGCCCGGGGGCGCACCGGCGTCGTGCGGGGCGCCGGGTCCCGGCGGGGAGCCGGGGTCCGCGGGCGCGGCGGCCAGGTCGACCAGCGCGTGGTCGGCGAAGCCGGCGAGCGCGAAGTCCAGGTAGACCGTCGCGGCCTCCATCGGGTCCTCGCACTCGGCCGCCGCGCGCGAGGCGCGGTGCAACTGGTGGTCGCGGAAGCGCAGCACCGAGGCCGCGTCCTCGGCGAGCTTCGCCTCGGTGACGTCCTGGAAGAGCCAGCCGACGCCGAGGGGCACCGGGTGCTCGGCGAGCGGCGAGGCGAGCCGTACGAACGCGCCGCGCAGGCACCGCCGCCGTACCGCCGGATCGCCGCCGGTCTCGCCGCGCACCGTCACCCACACGTCGGCGGGGACCGCGGTGCTGCCCTGCGCCAGCACGTGCTGGAGGGCGCTCTCGACCTCCTCGGCGCCCTGCTCCAGCAGCTCGCCGAAGGGGCGCCCGAGCAGCCCCGAGCGCCGGGCGCGCAGCACGCGCGCCGCCTGGCCGTTGGCCAGCGCGGGACGCAGGTCCGCGTCCACGAGGAGCACGCCCCAGGCGGCGTCCTCGCACAGCGCCTCGCTGAAGGCAATGGACCGCTCCAGGTCCATCTGCGCGTGGACCTCGCTGAACGCGCAGTAGACCCCGACCGCGACCCCGCCCGTCTCGGCGCCGCCCGGGCGGACGGCGGAGGTCTGGGTGCGTACGAGCACCCGGCCGCCGTCCTTGCGAAGCAGCGCGAACTCCTGGACCTGCCGCCCGGGCACGTCCATCGCGCCCATCAGCCGCGCCTCCGCCTCTGCGGCGTCGTCGGCGCGGACCGCCCAGCCGGCGAGACCGTGGCGGCCCACGGCCTCGGCGGCGGTCCAGCCGAGCAGCCGCTCGGCCTCGCGGTTCCAGTGGGTGACGACGCCCTCGGCGTCGAAGGCGCAGAGGGCGGCGTCCATGCCGTCGAGGAGCGCCACCAGCAGATCGGGGGCCGCGGCGCGGCGGTCCTGCGGCTGCGCGTCCCCGGCGGCCGCGTCCGCCGCCGCGGGTGGCGACCCGGCGGCGTCGTCTCCCGTGTCCGGAGCGTCCGCGGCCTGCTCGCCGGAGGCGTTCCTGCGGTCCCGGTTGGTACGCCGGGTCGCGCTCATCAGGCACCCCCTGCTCGCCGCGGCGTCGTGTGCGTGGTGTGGTGCACCCGGATCATTCAACTCGAACGTGACGCAGCACACACCCCATTCCGTCGAAATCGTTGCACGCGAAGGGGCTCCACCGGGAGGGGGCGCGGGCGGCGAACCCGGTGGCCGCGCCCCGGAACCGCCGCGGACCAGCGGATTCCGGTCGTACGCGGGAGTGGCCGGGGCGCCGCGGCCGGTGCCGCAGGGGCCACGGAGAAATCACTTGAGGGGGCGGAGGGGCGTGCCTAGTGTGTGACGCACACGAGAAGGGAGGTGGTTCGGCAGATGATGAAGTACCGGACGCGTGAGGTGACTGCGGGCTAGTGGTCCGCCGTCGCGCTTAAGCGCAATGCCGGACCCGGGTGCCTAGGACGCATCCAGCCGGCCCTTATCCCAAGCAGTTCACCCGACCCGCGGTCCGCCGGTACGTCCGACCGGCTCCCCTCCAGGGGAATGGGCCGCGGGTCGTCTGCTGCCCGGGGCCGTCATTCCCGGGTGGCCTTCCGCGGCGGGGGCCCTGCTTCCCCCGCGCGCCCTTCGCGGCCTTCGCCGACTTCGCGGCCTTCGCGGCCTTCGCCGCCGTGGCCGTCCCGTATCGCTACGGGCAGAGGCGCTCCACCTTCCAGCCGCCGCCCGCCGCGCCCTCGGTGCGTACGTACCGCAGGCGGTCGTGCAGCCGGTTCTCGCGGCCCTGCCAGAACTCCACCGTCCGCGGCCTGACCCGGAAACCGCCCCACTCCGGCGGCGCCGGCACCTGCTCGCCCTCCGGATAGCGGTCCGCCAGCTCCTCGTACATCCGATCCAGCTCCGCCCGCGACGCCACCGCCGACGACTGCTCGCTCGCCCACGCGCCCAACTGCGAGCCGTGCGGCCTGGTACGGAAGTACGCCACCGTCTCGTCGCGGCCCGTACGCTCCGCCGACCCCGCGACGATCACCTGGCGGGCGACGGGGTGCCAGGGGAAGAGCAGCGACACATGCGGGTTGGCCGCCAGCTCGCGGCCCTTGCGCGAACCGTAGTTGGTGTAGAAGACGAACCCCCGCTCGTCCACCTGCTTCAGCAGCACGGTGCGGGAGCTGGGCCGGCCCTCGGCGTCCGCGGTGGAGACGACCATCGCGTTGGGCTCGTGCAGTCCGCTCGCCGCGGCCTGCCGGAACCAGCGGCCGAACTGCTCGAAGGGATCGGCGGCGAGGGAGTCCTCCGACAGTCCCGCGGCGCGGTAGTGCGCGCGCATGGCAGCCGGATCGAGGGAGCGTTCGGTGTCAACGTCAACGTGTCGCACCTACATATCTTGCAGTATGAGCGGCCGTTGCGGGGCGGGAGTTTGCCCGCTCGACGCACCCCGTAACCCTCAGACCCGCGATCGGTGGAGTGTGCCCGATCTCACGCCGCCTCGCATGTAGGCGACCCGACAGATCGGCCGCCCGACCACTGTGGAAACTCGACACCCCCGGCTATGGTGGCCCGGAATGCACGCCCCGGACCGCGAGCGATGGCGCCGCGGAGCCTGGCCAGCAGGTCCACCCCCCGCACCACTCCACGCCCTGGGGCCGACCCGTCCGTCGCTGCACACCCCCCGCAGCGCACGCCACACATGAGGGAGCCGCCTGATGTCCGATTTCGTACCCGGGCTAGAGGGAGTCGTCGCCTTCGAGACAGAGATCGCCGAACCCGACAAGGAGGGCGGCGCGCTCCGTTATCGCGGTGTGGACATCGAGGACCTGGTGGGTCACGTCTCGTTCGGCAACGTCTGGGGTCTTCTGGTCGACGGCGCCTTCAAACCCGGTCTGCCGCCCGCCGAGCCCTTCCCCATCCCCGTGCACTCCGGCGACATCCGCGTCGACGTGCAGTCCGCGCTGGCGATGCTCGCGCCCGTCTGGGGGCTGCGCCCGCTGCTCGACATCGACGAGGCGCGCGCCCGCGAGGACCTGGCGCGGGCCGCCGTCATGGCGCTGTCGTACGTCGCGCAGTCCGCCCGCGGGCAGGGGCGGCCGATGGTGCCGCAGCGGGAGATCGACAAGGCCCGTACGGTCGTCGAGCGGTTCATGATCCGCTGGCGCGGCGAGCCCGACCCCAAGCACGTCGCAGCCGTCGACGCCTACTGGACCTCCGCCGCGGAACACGGCATGAACGCCTCCACCTTCACCGCCCGCGTCATCGCCTCCACCGGCGCCGACGTCGCGGCAGCGCTGTCCGGCGCGGTCGGCGCGATGTCCGGGCCGCTGCACGGGGGCGCGCCGTCGCGGGTGCTCGGGATGATCGAGGAGATCGAGCGCACGGGCGACGCCGAGGGCTACGTGAAGCGGGCACTGGACAACGGCGAGCGGCTGATGGGCTTCGGCCACCGCGTCTACCGCGCGGAGGACCCGCGGGCGCGGGTGCTGCGGCGTACGGCGAAGCAGCTCGGCGCGCCGCGGTACGAGGTCGCGGAGGCGCTGGAGAAGGCGGCGCTGGCGGAGCTGCGGGCGCGGCGTCCGGACCGGGTGCTGGAGACGAACGTCGAGTTCTGGGCGGCGATCGTGCTGGACTTCGCGGAGGTGCCGGCGCACATGTTCACGTCGATGTTCACGTGCGCGCGGACGGCGGGGTGGTCGGCGCACATCCTGGAGCAGAAGCGGACGGGACGCCTGGTGCGGCCGTCGGCACGGTACGTGGGGCCGGGGACACGGTCGCCGCAGGAGATCGAGGGCTACGCGGAGGCGGACGGGACGGCGTGAAGCGGTTCCGTCCGCACCGGGCCGGCTTGGGCGGGCCGGCCTGAGCCGGCTGCGGCGGGGGCGGCCGGACGCGGTTCGGTCGGCAGCGGCCGGGGCGGTTTGATCGGCAGCGGCCGGGGGCGGTTCCGTTGGCAGCGGCCGGGCCTTGGCCCGGCGGGGCGGCCACGGCTTCGTTGTCGGTGGAGCGGCCTACCCTTGGGCGGGAGTGCGGGGGACGTGGGGTGGGCTGCCCGGTGGTGCGGAGCCGGGTGGGTCCGTGACCGGGCTCAGTGGCCGCCGGCGTGCGACAGGGCCGTCGTGAGCAGGTGCGACCACTGCGCCACGACGCGGTCGCGGCGGGCGCTGTCGTCCGTGAGCAGGGTCGCCAGGCCCAGGCCCCTGGCCATGTCGAGGAAGCCCTGCACCGTCTCCCGTACGCCCGGCACCGACTCGTCGGCGCCGAGCAGCGCCACCGTCATGCGGTGCGCCTCGCGGCCGACGCGGGCCTCCAGCGCGGCGACGCGCGGGCGTAGCTGCTCCTCGTTGGCGGCGGCGACCCAGAGCTGGAGCGCGGCGCGGAAGAGGGGCCCGGTGTAGAGGTCGACGACGCCGCGCACGACGGCGACGGTGCGTACGGGTTCCGCCCCCTCCGCCCGTACCGGGTCCCCGCCGTCCCCTCGTACGAGATCCGCCGCACCCGCCGGCAGCAGCGCCCGCAGCGCCGCCGAGCGTTCCGCCGCCACGTGCTCCACCGCCGCCGTGAACAGGTCCTCCCTGGTCGGGAAGTGGTGCTGCGCCGCGCCCCGCGAGACGCCCGCCCGCTCCGCGACCACGCTGACCGTGCTGCCGCCCCAGCCCAGTTCCGCCAGGCACGCGACCGCCGCCTCCAGCAGCCGCTGCCGGGTCGCCCGGCTGCGGTCCTGCTGCGGGCCCCGGCCCCGTGGCTGGCGCGGGGCGTCCGTCAGCGGAACCACTTCGGCTCCCGGCGCTCCAGGAACGCCGTCATGCCCTCCCTGGCCTCCGGGGACGCGAACAGCGACGCCGACAGCTCCGCGAACGGCTCCGTGTCCCGGTCGAACGCCCGCAGCACCTCCCCCGTCACCAGCCGCTTCGACGCCGCAAGACCCTGCGGCGACGCCGCCCGCAGCCCGTCGAGCACCGGCGTCAGCAGCGCGTCCACGTCGTCACCCGCCAGCGTCACCAGCCCGATCCTCGCCGCCTCCTCCGGGCCGAAGCGCTCACCCGTGAGGTAGTAGCGCGCCGCCGCGCGGGCGTCCAGCCGCGGCAGCAGCGGCATCGAGATCACCGCCGGCGCGAGCCCGAGCCGCGCCTCCGTGAACGCGAACGTCGCCCCCGTGCCCGCCGCCGCGATGTCGCACGCACCGAGCAGCCCGAGGCCCCCCGCCCGTACGTGCCCGGTCACCCGCGCGACGACGGGCTTCGGGCACTCCACGACCGCCCGCAGCAGCCGCGCCAGCGCCAGCGGCCCGTCCGTGGGCGCGGCGGCGCCCGTGGCCTCGCCGAGGTCGGCGCCGGCGCAGAAGGTGTTGCCGGTGTGGGTGAGCAGCACGGCCCGCACGTCGTCGTCCTCCGCGGCGGCGGCCAGGCCGGCGTCGAGTTCGGCGATGAGGCGGGCGGAGAGCGCGTTGCGGTTGTGGGGCGAGTCGAGCGTGAGGGTCGTGACGCCGCGGTCGTCGCGCGCGATCCGGACGAGGGGCGCGTCGTCGGCGGCCGGTTCTGCGGGTGCGTCGGTCATGGCGGGGAGGTGCTCCTTCGGTACGTCGGCGGCGTCAGTACGACTTGGGCAGGCCCAGCGTCTGGTGCGACACGTAGTTGAGGATCATCTCCCGGCTGACCGGGGCGATCCTGGCCACGCGGGACGCGGTGAGCATCTGCGCAAGACCGTACTCGGTGCTGAGCCCGTTGCCGCCGAGGGTGTGCACGGCCTGGTCGACGGCCTTCGCCGCCGCCTCCGCGGCCGCGTACTTCGCCATGTTCGCCGCCTCGCCCGCACCCTCGTCGTCACCGGCGTCATACAACGCCGCCGCCTTCTGCGTCATCAGCCGGGCCAGCTCCAACTCGATGTGCGCCTGCGCGAGCGGATGCGCGATCGCCTGGTGCACGCCGATGGCGCCGCCCTTCCACACCTGGCGCGTACGGGCGTAGTCGACGGCCCGCGCCACCGCCTGCCGCCCCAGGCCCAGCGCGAACGCGGCGGTCATGACGCGCTCGGGGTTGAGCCCCGCGAAGAGCTGGAGGAGACCGGCGTCCTCGTCGCCGACGAGGGCGTCCGCGGGCAGCCGCACGTCGTCGAGGACCAGCTCGAACTGCTTCTCCGGAGCGTGCAGTTCCATGGGTATGTGGGAGCGCTGGAAGCCCTCGGCGTCGCGCGGGACGATGAACAGGCAGGGCTTGAGCTTGCCGGTGCGGGCGTCCTCGGTGCGGCCGACGACGAGGGTGGCGTCGGCGATGTCGACGCCGGAGATGAACACCTTGCGGCCGGACAGCACCCAGTCGCCGCCGTCGCGGCGGGCGGTGGTGGTGATGCGGTGGGAGTTGGAGCCGGCGTCGGGCTCGGTGATGCCGAAGGCCATCTTGCGGGTGCCGTCGGCGAGTCCGGGGAGCCAGTGCCGCTTCTGCTCCTCGGTGCCGAAGCGGGCGATGACCGTGCCGCAGATCGCGGGCGACACGACGAGCATGAGCAGCGGGCAGCCGGCGGCGCCCAGTTCCTCCAGCACGATCGCCAGCTCCGCGATGCCGCCGCCTCCGCCGCCGTACGCCTCGGGGAGGTTGACGCCGAGGTAGCCGGCCTTGCCGGCCTCGGCCCACAGCTCGTCGGTGTGCCGGCCGTCGCGGACGACGGCGGTGAAGTACTCGCGGCCGTAGCGGGCGCCGAGCGCGGCGACGGCGGCGCGGAGGTCGCGGTGCTCCTGGGGTTCGAGGATGGCGCTGGTCATGGCTGTCGGCCTTCCTGATCGCGGGGCGGGACGTCTTCTGCCGCGGCTTCTTCTACGGCTTCTGCTGCGGCTTCTTGTACGGCTTCGGCTTCCACTACGGCGAGGAGGGCGCCGACTTCGACCTGGCGGCCGGGGGCGGCGTGCAGGGCGGTGAGCACGCCGGAGGCGGGGGCGGCGACCTTGTGCTCCATCTTCATCGCCTCCAGCCAGAGGAGCGGCTGCCCCCGGCGGACGGTCTGCCCGGGGGCGATCCCGTCGGCGAGGCGCACGACGGTGCCGGGCATGGGGGCGAGGAGGGAGCCGGCCGGGGTGTCGGCGCGGGGGTCGGGAAAGCGGGAGAGGGGGCGGAGGGCGTACGAACCGTGGGGGGTGTCGACGTACGTGGGCGGCGCGGGCCGGCCTCCGGCGGGGGCGCCGTAGACGGCGACGTCGAAGGCACGGGCGGCACCGGCGACTTCGAGCACCACGCGCCCGGGGGCGGCGGACAGCACCCGGACGTCGGGCAGGCCGTCGGCGCGTATGCCGTCGCGGGTTCCGCGGTAGCGCACCTCGACCTCCGCACCGCCGGGCTCGACCCGGTACGCCTTCACCTGCGGCTGCGACGGCACGTTGCGCCACCCCCCGAACCGGACGGGCAGCACGGCACCCCCAGCCTCCTGCCGCGCGGCGGCATCCGCGAGCGCGGCGGCCAGGGCGGCGAGCCGGAGGTGGGCGCCGTCCTCGCCCGGGGGGCTCGTGAGCGTCGCGAGGTGGGTGTCGTAGAACGACGTGGTCATCCGCGCTCGCGCGAACTCCTCGTGTGCCAGCGACCGGACCAGCAGGTCCCTGTTCGTCACCGGACCGTGGATCCGTGCCCGCCGCAGCGCGGTCGCCAGATGGCGGACCGCCTCGGCGCGGGTGGGGGCATGGACGATCACTTTCGCGAGCAGGGCGTCGTAGTACGGGGTGACGGTGCCGCCGGCGGTGTAGCCGGTGTCGAGGCGGAGCGTGGGAAGCTCCCCCGTCCCGCCCCTTTCCGGAACCGGGGCTCCGATCCCGGCCTCCAGGCAGTGGACCCGGCCCGTCTGCGGGGCGAAATCCGACGCCGGGTCCTCCGCGTACAGGCGGGCCTCCACCGCGTGGCCCCTGGGCCGCGGGGCCGACGGGGGCAAAGCCGCGCCCTCCGCGATCCGCAACTGCTGGGCCACCAGGTCGACCCCGTACACCGCCTCCGTCACCGGGTGCTCCACCTGCAGCCGCGTGTTCATCTCCAGGAACTGCGCCCGGCCGTCCGGCGCCAGCAGGAACTCCACCGTGCCCGCGCCGACGTACCCGATCGCCCGCGCCGCCCGTACGGCCGTCTCCGCCAGCTCCGCCGCCACGCCAGCCGCCAGACCCGGTGCCGGGGCCTCCTCCACCACCTTCTGGTGCCGCCGCTGCAGCGAGCAGTCGCGCGTGCCCAGCGCCCACACGCCTCCGTGCGCGTCCGCGAGCACCTGCACCTCGACGTGCCGTCCGCCCTCGACGTACGGCTCGACGAACACCTCGCCGTCCCCGAACGCCGCCTCCGCCTCCGCCGCCGCCGACTCCAGTTCCGGCTCCAGCGCCGCCAGTTCGCGGACGACCCGCATGCCGCGGCCGCCGCCGCCCGCCGCCGCCTTGACCAGCAGCGGCAGGTCGGACTCCACCGCCTTCGACGGGTCGAAGGGCGCCAGGCCCATCAGTTCCTTCGCGCGCGTCTTGGACGCCATCGCCTCGATCGCCTCCGGCGGCGGCCCGACCCACGTCAGCCCCGCCGCCCCGACCGCCCGCGCGAACTCCGCGCTCTCGGAGAGGAACCCGTAGCCGGGGTGCACCGCGTCCGCGCCCGCCGAGAGCGCCGCCGCGACCAGCAAGTCGGCCCGCAGGTACGTGTCCGCCGCCGTCTGCCCCGGCAGCCGCACCGCCGCGCCGCCCGCGTCCAGCGCGGCGCGTACGTGCAGCGCGCCCGCGTCCGCGTCGGAGTGCACCGCGACGGGCGTGATGCCCAGCTCCCCGCAGGTGCGGAAGACGCGGCAGGCGATCTCGCCGCGGTTGGCGACGAGGAGGGTACGGATCATCGGTGCTCCCCTATGGATGCCGGTCGCCCTGTGCATGCCGGTCGCCCTGTGGATGCCGGTCGCGCGGTCACAGCCGGAACACCCCGTACCCGTCGTGCACCCCCGCGTACGGCGCCGTGTGGATCGCCGACAGGCAGATCCCCAGCACCGTCCGGGTGTCCCGCGGGTCGATGACCCCGTCGTCGTACAGCCGCCCCGACAGGAACACCGGCAGCGACTCCGCCTCGATCTGCTGCTCCACCATCGCCCGCAGCGCCGCGTCGCCCTCCTCGTCGTACGGCATCCCCTTCGCCTCCGCCGACGCCCGCGCCACGATCGACAGCACGCCCGCGAGCTGCTGCGGACCCATGACCGCCGACTTGGCGCTCGGCCAGGCGAAGAGGAACCGGGGGTCGTACGCGCGGCCGCACATGCCGTAGTGGCCGGCGCCGTAACTGGCGCCCATGAGGACCGACAGGTGCGGGACGCGGGAGTTGGAGACCGCGTTGATCATCTGGGCGCCGTGCTTGATGATGCCGCCCTGCTCGTAGTCCTTGCCGACCATGTAGCCGGTGGTGTTGTGGAGGAAGACCAGCGGGATGTCGCGCTGGTTGGCGAGCTGGATGAACTGCGCGGCCTTCTGCGACTCCTCGCTGAAAAGCACCCCGCGCGCGTTGGCGAGGATCCCGACGGGGTAGCCGTGCAGCCGCGCCCAGCCGGTGGCCAGGCTCGTCCCGTACAGCGGCTTGAACTCGTCGAAGTCGGAGCCGTCCACGATCCGCGCGATCACCTCGCGCGGGTCGAAGGGGATCTTCAGGTCACCCGGCACGATGCCCAGCAGCTCGTCCTCCGGGTACGCGGGCGGGGCGGCCGGCGGCGGGTCGG
The DNA here is from genome assembly GCF_042874195.1 of Streptomyces sp. NPDC004134. Classification (NCBI taxonomy): domain Bacteria; kingdom Bacillati; phylum Actinomycetota; class Actinomycetes; order Kitasatosporales; family Streptomycetaceae; genus Streptomyces; species Streptomyces sp. NPDC004134. The sequence goes on from NZ_JBIAMS010000027.1 coordinate 53,596, forward strand.
GGTGGGCCTTGCGCCAGGCGAGGCGGGCGACGACGCGGCGGGCGGTGTGCAGGGCGTCCGGCTCGTCGACGGCGAAGTAGTCGGCGAGCCCCGAGGTACGTGCGTGCATGTCGGCGCCGCCCAGCGACTCGTCGTCGCTCTCCTCGCCGGTGGCCATCTTCACCAGCGGCGGGCCGCCGAGGAACACCTTCGCGCGCTCCTTGACCATGATCACGTGGTCGCTCATGCCCGGCACGTACGCCCCGCCCGCCGTCGAGTTGCCGAAGACGACGGCGACGGTGGGGATGCCGGCCGCGGACGAGCGGGTGAGGAACTTGAAGAGCGCACCGCCCGGAATGAAGATCTCCTTCTGCGACGGCAGGTCGGCGCCGCCGGACTCCACGAGGTGGATCGACGGCAGCCGGTTGGCCATGCTGATCTCGTGGGCGCGGAACGCCTTCTTCAGCGTCCAGGGGTTGGACGCACCGCCGCGTACGGTCGGGTCGTTGGCCGTGATCAGGCACTCCACGCCGGAGACGACGCCGATGCCGGTGACGAGCGAGGCGCCCACCGCATAGTCGGAACCCCAGCCGGCCAGCGGGCTCAGCTCCAGGAACGGGGTGTCCGGGTCGAGCAGCAGCTCGACCCGTTCGCGTACGAGCAGCTTGCCGCGGGCGCGGTGCCGGGCGGTGTACTTCTCGCCGCCGCCCGCCACCGCCTTGGCGTGCTCGTCGCCGAGCGCGGCGAGCTTGTCGAGCATCGCGGCGCGGTGGGCGGCGTAGTCGGGGCCCGCGGTGTCCAGCGACGAGGCCAGCACGGTCACAGCAGCTCCTCGGGGATGTCGGCGTGCCGGGTGCGCAGCCACTCGCCGAGCGCCTTGGCCTGCGGGTCGAAGCGGGCCTGGGAGGCGACGCCTTCGCCGAGGAGTCCGTCGACGGTGAAGTTGAGCGCGCGGAGGTGCGGCAGGACGTGCCGTACGACGGGGAAGGGGGCGGTCTCCGGGAGGAGTGCGCGGAAGCGCTCGACGGTGAGGGTGTGCGCCAGCCACGGCCAGGCGGCGCCGGACCGGGCCCAGACGCCGAGGTTGGCGCTGCCGCCCTTGTCGCCGCTGCGCGCGCCGGCCACGGTGCCCAGCGGCGCGCGGCGGGTCGGTCCCGGCGGCGGGGGCGGCGGCAGGGGCGGTTCCGGTACGGGCTCCAGCGCCCGGGTGCGCGGCGGCGGGGCGACGGGGACGCGGGTGCCGTCGGGGAGCACGGCGGTGTGGGGGACGCCGGCGGCCGGGACGTACGCGGCCTCGAAGACGCCGTACGGCTGCGCCCTGCCGGGCGGGGCGGTGACGTGGAAGCCGGGGATGCTGGCGAGGGCCAGCTCGACGGCGGCGCCGGTGACGGCGCGGCCGACGGCGGCCTCGTCGGGGTCCCGGACGGCGAGGCGGAGCAGGGCGGACGCCTCCTCCTGCACGCCGGCGTCGGGGCGGTCGGTGCGGGCGAGGGTCCAGCGGACGTCGGCGACGCCCGTGAGGACGGGCGCCATCTGGTCGCGTACGAGGGCGGCCTTGGCGTCGATGTCGAGGCCGGTGAGGACGAAGACGACCTCGTTGCGGTGGCCGCCGAGGCGGGAGAGGCCGACCTTGACGTCGGGTGGCGGCGGCTCGCCGCGTACGCCGGTGATGCGGACGCGGTCGGGCCCGTCCTGGGCGAGGCGTACGGAGTCGAGGCGGGCGGTGACGTCGGGTCCTGCGTAGCGGGGTCCTGCGGTCTCGTAGAGGAGCTGGGCGGTGACGGTCCCGACGGTGACGGCGCCGCCGGTGCCGGGGTGCTTGGTGATGACGGCGCTGCCGTCGGGCTCGATCTCGGCGAGGGGGAAGCCGGGGTGGCGGACGTCGTGTTCGGTGAAGAAGGCGTAGTTGCCGCCGGTGGCCTGGGTGCCGCACTCCAGCACGTGGCCGGCGACGACGGCGCCGGCGAGGGCGTGCAGGGCGGGGTCGGCGGCGGCGGGGTCGTCGGCGGCGGCGGAGTCGGCGGCGGCCGGGGTCCAGCCGTAGTGGGCCTGGGCGGCGCCCGTGACCAGCGCGGCGTCGGTGACGCGGCCGGTGACGACGACGTCGGCGCCCGCGCGCAGGCAGGCGGCGATGCCGGCGCCGCCGAGGTAGGCGTGGGCGGCGAGGGCGCCGGGCCAGGTGCCGCGGGCGGTGAGGTCGTCGCCCTCGACGTGCGCGACGCGGGCGGGCACGCCGACGCGCTCGGCCAGCTCGCGGACGGCGGCGGCGAGTCCGGCGGGGTTGAGGCCGCCGGCGTTGACGACGAGCGCGACGCCGCGCTCCCGGGCGAGGCCGAGGCCGTCTTCGAGCTGGCGGAGGAAGGTCTTGGCGTAGCCCGCGCCGGGGTCCTTGAGGCGGTCGCGGGCGAGGATGAGCATGGTCAGCTCGGCGAGGTAGTCGCCGGTGAGGACGTCGAGTTCGCCGCCGGTGAGCATCTCGCGGACGGCGGCGAAGCGGTCGCCGTAGAAGCCGGAGGCATTGCCGATACGGAGCGTCACGGGCGCTCCCCGGGAGCGGCGCCGCCGCGGGCCGCGCCGTCCGGCGCCGGGTCCCGGCCCGCGCCCGGCGGGCCCGCGAACGCCTGGGCGATGCCCAGCCAGCGCTCCGCCTCCGCACCCTCGGCGACGAGCGCGGTGCCGGTGCGGTGCACGCGCTGGGTGGCCAGCAGGCAGAAGTCGAGCGCGGGCCCGGTGACGCGCTCGGCGGCGTCCTCGGGACCGTACGCCCACACCTCCCCGCCCTCGCCGGGCGCGGTCAGCTCGACACGGAACTCCTCCGCGGGCGGCGCGAGCCGGTGCACGGCGTACGCGAAGTCCCGTGTCCGCACCCCGATACGGGCCACGTGCCGCAGCCGGGCGGTGGGCGCACGCCGTACGCCCAGCGCGTCGGCGACGTCCTGCCCGTGCGCCCAGGTCTCCATCAACCGCCCCGAGGCGACGCCCCCGACGCTCATCGGCGGCCCGAACCACGGCATCCGCACCCCCGCGGGCTGCGCCAGCAGCACCCGCCGCAACTCCTCGCGTCCCTGCCGCCATTCGTCCAGCAGCACCTCCGGCGGCTGCGCGGCGCCCCGCTCGGCACCCTCGTCGACGAAGCCGAACGGCGCCTCCGCGGCGTGCGTCAGCATCCCCCGGAACTCGTCGGGATCGCGGGCCGCGGCGAGCGCGGCGCGATCGGTCCACGCGAGGTGGGCGATCTGATGTGCGACGGTCCACCCGGCGGCGGGGGTGCCGAGCGCCCACCGCCCGGGCGGCAGCCCGGCGACGAGGGCGTCCAACTCGGCGCTCTCGTCGCACAGGTCGTCGATCAGGGTGATGATCTCCGGGCCCGCCATGCTGCGCTCCCCTCGTGACTACTGCGCAGTAGGGTGGCAGCGGACCGGAAAACAAGCAAGCGTGCTTGCCGGATTCGGCCGGTGTGCGTCAGCCCCGCCCGCGCTGCTCGCCCTCCTCCGGCAGGCCCTCCGCGAGGAGTTCGGCCAGGTGGCGGGCGCGGACGCCGGCGAGCTGGGCGAGCTGGGTGCGGCAGGAGTAGCCGTCCGCCACGACCGCGGCGTCCGCCGGGGCGTTGCGTACGGCCGGGAGGAGCTGGTCCTCGGCGCAGGCGGCGGAGACCTCGTAGTGGCCGCGCTCGAAGCCGAAGTTGCCCGCCAGGCCGCAGCATCCCGAGGCGAGTCGCCCCTCCAGGCCCGCCTTCGCCATCAGGCGGCGCTCGGCGGCGTCGCCGAGGACGGCGTGCTGGTGGCAGTGGGTCTGGCCGGTGACCGGGCGGTCGAGGCGGGGCGGGGTCCAGTCGGGGGCGGCGGTTTCGAGGGCTTCCGCGAGGGTGCGGACGCGGGCGGCGAGGCGCGGGGCGCGTTCGTCGTCGGGCAGCAGCTCCACGAGGTCGGTCTTGAGCGCGGCGGCGCAGGGCGGTTCGAGTACGACGAGGGGCAGTCCCGCCGCGCCCGCCTCGCCGCCGCCGTCCGCCGGCTCCAGCGCGTCCAGCGTGCGCCGCATCGCCTCGCGGGCCAGGTCCAGTTGGCCCGTGGAGACATACGTCAGCCCGCAGCACACCTTCCCCGCCTCCCGCGGCAGCCCCACCCGCAGCCCCGCCGCCCGCAGCACCCGGACCGCCGCCGTACCCGCCTCCGGCGACAGGTAGTTCGTGAACGTGTCCGGCCACAGCAGCACGTCCGGATCCGCGTCGGCGCCCCGCCGCAGCGACCGCGTCAGCGGCACCCGCGCGATCGGCGGGATGGCCCGCTCCCCCGCGAGCCCCGCCGCCCGCTTCGCGACCGCCGCCAGCGGACCCACCGCGGCCAGCGCGTTCGCCACGCCCGCGGCCCGCAGCGCCGCCGTCAGCCGCAGCCACTGCGGCAGCCGCCCCATCGCGTAGTGCGCCATCGGCCGCCGCCGCCCGGCGTAGTGGTGGTGCAGGAACTCGGCCTTGTACGTGGCCATGTCGACGTCCACCGGGCAGTCGCTGCGGCACCCCTTGCACGACAGGCACAGGTCGAGCGCCTCGCGCACCTCCTCCGAGCGCCAGCCGTCGGTGATGACCTCTCCCGCCAGCATCTCGTGCAGCAGTCGCGCGCGCCCGCGCGTGGAGTGCCGTTCCTCGCCCGTGGCCCGGTACGACGGGCACATCACCCCCGGGCTCCCCGCCGGGTTGCGGCACTTGGCGACCCCCACGCACCGCCGTACCGCCGCCGCGAAGTCGCCCCCTTCGGGACCGTCGTGCGGATACCCGAACGCCACCGGCACGGGAGTGCGCGGCAGCGGCGCGAAGCGCAGATCGGCGTCGAGCGGGGCGGGGCGGGCGATGACGCCGGGGTTGAGGGCGCCGTCGGGGTCCCAGAGGTCCTTGAAGCCGCCGAAGAGGCCGACGAGTTCGTCCCCGTACATCGCGGGCAGCAGCTCGGACCGCGCCCGCCCGTCGCCGTGCTCCCCGGACAGCGAACCGCCGTGCGCGACGACGAGGTCCGCCAGCTCCCCCGAGAACTCCCGGAAGCGGCCGATGCCGGGCGCGGTCAGCAGGTCGAAGTCGATCCGGACGTGGATGCAGCCGTCGCCGAAGTGCCCGTACGGCAGCCCGCGCAGCCGGTGCGCGGCGAGCAGCGCGCGGAACTCGCGCAGATACGCGCCGAGCCGCGCGGGCGGCACCGCGCAGTCCTCCCAGCCGGGCCACGCCTCGCTGCCGTCGGGCATGCGGGTAGCGGTGCCGGAGGCGTCCTCGCGGATACGCCACAGGGCGCGCTGCGCCGCCGGGTCGGCGACGACGGTGTGGTCGACGGCGTCGGCGGCGCGGCACACCTCCTCGGCGGCGGCCCGCGCGGCGGCGGGCGTCTCGCCGCCGGTCTCGACGAACAGCCAGGCGCCGCCGCGGGGCAGCGCGTGCGCGTCGGGCACGAGGTCGGCGGCCATGCCCTCGACGGTCAGCGGCCGCAGCGGCAGCAGCCCGGCGGCGGCTTCCGCGGCGGCGGACTCGTCGGCGTAGCCGAGGACGGCCAGGGCGCGGGCGGGGGGTGCCTCGACGAGTCGGACGGTGGCCTCGGTGAGGACGGCGAGGGTGCCTTCGCTGCCGGTGAAGGCGCGGGCGAGGTCGCCGCCGCGCTCGGGGAGGAGGGCGTCGAGGGCGTAGCCGGAGATACGGCGGGGGAGGTCGGGCCAGCCGGGGAGGTCGCGGGGGTGGGGGGCGGGGGCGCCGGCTCCGTCGCGTACGCCACCCGCATGCCCGACTGCGGCGCCACCCGTGTGCGCGTCCGCGGCGCCGCCCGGACGGCCGTCTGCGGCGCCGCCCGGATGGCCGGTGGCACGCCCCACCGCGCGCCCGCCTGTCCGCAGCGTCGCCAGATGCCCCTCGACGAACTCCCGCAGCCCCGGCAGCACCCCCAGGTCCCGCTCCAGCCGCACCGCCCGCCCGCGGTACGTCACCACGTCCAGCGCCCGTACGTTGTCCGCCGTCGTGCCCCACGCGACGCTGTGCGAGCCGCAGGAGTTGTTGCCGACCATCCCGCCGATCGTGCACCGGCTGTGCGTCGACGGATCGGGCCCGAACGTCAGCCCGTGCGGCGCCGCCGCGCCGCGCAGCCGGTCGAGCACGAGCCCGGGCTGCACGACGGCGGTGCGCGCCCCGGGGTCGAGGCCGACGAGCCGGTTCAGGTGCCGGGTGAAGTCGAGGACGACGCCGGCGCCCACGGCGTTGCCCGCGATGGACGTACCGCCGCCGCGGGCGACGACGGGGGCGGCGTACTCCCGGCACACGGCGAGCGCGGCGGCGACGTCGTCGGCGTCGCGGGGGGCGACGACGCCGAGGGGGACGCTCCGGTAGTTGGAGGCGTCCATGGTGACCAGGGCCCGGTCCCGGGTCCCGAACCCCACCTCGCCGCGGACGGCGTCCCGCAGCCGGCGCTCCAGCGCCACGACATCCACCCCGGCGTCCGTACCCGCGTCCGCGCCCGTCTCCGTATCCATGGCCCCAGCGTGCCGGACACCCCCACCCCGCCGCGCGTATTGACGTGCCCCACTCGCGCCTCTAACGTCCGACCCCAGAAAGATTCGAAACCAGTCCCGAATGTTTCGATCCGGATGTTTCGATCCCGATGTCCGGTCCCAGCCCCACCACCCGCACGCACGGATCCGGCGCCACCCACTCCACCACCGCCCGCGCCCGTCCGCGGGGGAAGAAGGGGAACATGCGAAGACTCCGCAGCAGGCCCAGGGCCCTGCTGGCCGCGCTCGCCGGCGCCCTCTGCCTCTACGGCCTCGGCACCGCCGCCCCCGCGCAGGGGGCGGCCCCCGCCGAGGCCGGCCCGCCCGCGGCGGCCGCCGCCACCCTCGACCAGCTCGCGCAGGCGCACGGCAAGTTCATCGGCTCCGCCGCCGCGACGTCGCACTTCTCCGACACCCAGTACACCGGGATCCTGGGCAGCGAGTTCGGCCAGGTCACGGCGGAGAACGAGATGAAGTGGGACACCGTGCAGCCGTCCCGCGGCCAGTTCAACTACGCCCCGGGCGACCGGGTCGTCGACTTCGCGCAGCAGAACGGCCAGTCCGTACGCGGCCACACCCTCGTCTGGCACAGCCAGCTCCCCGGCTGGGTCTCGGGGCTGCCGAGCGGTGAGGTCCGTACGGCGATGGAGAACCACGTCACGCAGGTCGCCGGGCACTACGCGGGCGACATCGACGCCTGGGACGTCGTCAACGAGCCGTTCAACGAGGACGGCACGTTCCGCACCAGCCCCTTCTACAACGCCATGGGCCGCGACTTCGTCGCCCACGCGCTGCGCGCCGCGAAGGCGGCGGACCCGGGCGCGAAGCTGTGCATCAACGACTACAACATCGAGGGCGTCAACGCGAAGAGCACCGCGATGTACAACCTCGTCCGCGACCTGAAGGCCCAGGGCGTACCGATCGACTGCGTCGGCATCCAGGGCCACCTGGCGATCCAGTACGGCTTCCCGAGCGACCTGCGGCAGAACATGCAGCGCTTCGCCGACCTGGGCGTCGACGTGGCGATCACGGAGCTGGACGTACGGATGCAACTCCCCGTCAGCGCGCAGAAGGAGGCCACCCAGTCGCAGTACTACACGAACGTCATCGACGCCTGCCTGGCGGTCACCCGCTGCAAGGGCGTCACGGTGTGGGGCTTCCCTGACAAGTACTCCTGGGTCCCCGGCGTCTTCAACGGCGAGGGCTCGGCGACGCTGTGGAACGACAGCTACCAGCCGAAGCAGGCGTACAACGCGGTGGCGGAAGCCCTGGGCGGCGACCCGGGCCCGGGCCCGGGCCCCGGTGACGGCTGCAGCGCGAGCTACGCCGTACCGCAGCAGTGGAACAGCGGCTTCACCGCCGCGGTGACGGTGAGCTGCGACGGCGACTCGCTGTCGGGCTGGTCGGTCACGTGGGACTACGCGGCGGGCCAGCGCGTGACCAACGCCTGGAACGCCACGTGCCAGCAGAGCGGCACGAGGGTCACCTGCACGAACGCCCCCTACAACGGCAGCGTCCCGGACGGCGGCTCGGTCACCTTCGGCTTCAACGGCACCTGGACGGGCACCAACCCCTCCCCCACCCTCACCCTGGGCTGACCCACACCCACCCGCCGGGGCCCACCGCACACACGGGTGGCCCCGGCGGACGGCTGTGTGTACAGGACCCGTGGGGCTCCGGTGAAGCGTCGGCATCAAGCCAACGAACGCGCTGGCGAAACCTCGCGCCCCGCGGATAGCGTCTTCTACCCGTAGTGACCCACTTTCTACAGGGAGTTGACGTGAGACGCCGACACACCCTCCCCACCGCCCTGGCGGCCATGGCCGCCACGAGCCTGCTGCTGACGGCATGCGGTTCGGACGACGGGGGCGGGGGCGACGACGAGAAGATCAAGGGCGCGGGCGACGCGTCGGCATCGTCCTCCTCGTCCCCGAAGGAGAGCGAGGAGGAGGCCGAACGGCCCGAGATCGGCTTCCCGTCGTACGCGAAGAACGAGTTCGAAGGCCGGGAGACCGGCGACGCGGAGAAGGACGCCGTCCTCGCGGACAACGCCGAGCGGATCAATTCGATCGACGACGCCATCTTCAACGGCGCCACCGACACCGAGGCGCTGAGCTTCTACAGCACGGGCGAAGCCCTGGCCAGTGCCAAGGAATTCATCGATGGCTACGTCGAGGAAAACGAGAAGTGGGCGGGAGTCACCCGGTACTTCGACCGCACGGTGAGCTTCCGGGACGACGGAGCAGCGGTGGTGATCTACTGCTCCGACGAGAGCGGCTCCGTGATCAGCAAGAATCCCGAGACCGCAAAGCTCCCCGACGAGCCGGGCACGGACAGGGCTTTCGTTCTCTACAACACCCGGTTGGAGAAGAACGGAGACGGCGTCTGGCAGACCACGAATGTCATTTCGAAACGGGGGGCAGAACAGTGCACGTCCTGAGCCGGTCAAGGCGATTACCCATCGTCGTTCTCTTAGCCGTCGGCGCGGTGTTACAGGCCCATGGCCCGGCCCTCGCCCAAGGGAACAACGGGCGCGACGACAACAGCAACGAGTCGGACTCCGAGGAGCCAGGCGGCTCCGGCCCCTCCGGGGGAAGCGGCAACGGCAACATCTACGCGCAGGTCGAGATCGTGTGGGACGAGACCCGCAACGGTCCCGGCGGCGACGGCGGGGCCGTGAGCCCCGTGAGCGACTGGGAACCGCCCCCCTGCTGGTACGGCCCGGCCTACCACCCTGGCAAGTTCGAGGAACTGGCCCGGCGCGTTTGGTTCACCATGGTCCACGATCCTGATGGGCGGGACATCGCCTCGGACTTCATGGACAAGTACAGCGGCGGCAAGCCCTATCACGACTTCAACCGTGACAAAGCCGGTGAAGGCTATTGGTGGGATGACTTCTACGACAAGAACCGCGTGAATGACCCGGCGATCTTCGACTGCATGGAGCCGTGGTTCTGGGTGGACACCGGAGACCCCCCGCCCGTCGAGTACGAGAACGCCGTCACCCCCGAGGTCCTGGCCGAACTCGCCTACGACCGGCTCCGCCTCCCCCGCGACGAGGCGACCCTGCGCCCCGCGGCGGCGAACCAGAAGGTCAACCTGCCGACCTGGGTGTGGCTCGACGAGGGCACGTTCCGCCCCGTGTCGGTCAGCGCCTCCATCCCCGAGATCGGCATCGAGGCCACCACCACCGCCCGCCCCGTGGGACTGCACATCGACCCCGGCACGAACGACGCGGAGTTGTACCCCGAGAACGGCGTCTGCCGCATCGACGACGACGGCTCGATCGGCACCCCGTACGCGCCCGGCCGCTCCGAGGAGACACCGCCCTGCGGCCTGACGTACCTCCGCTCCACGGAGAGCACGGGCCCGTACGAGCTGACGGCCACGGTCACCTGGGAGATCAGTTGGACCGGCACGGGCCAGACCGACCCCGTCCGGCTCCCCGACGGCGTCTTCGACGCGACCACCGAGGTCGAGGTCGCGGAGATCCAGACCGTCGTCCGCTAGCTCCGGTCGCGCCCGCACACCGCTGCTGAGGGGGACCCGTGGGTAACCGCCCCACCGACTGGCACGTACTCGACCTCGACGAGGACCCGACGCCGGGGGACCCGGAGCGGGTGAAGCAACTCGCCAGGGAACTTCACGACTTCGCCGACGACGTGGCCGACGCGCTGCGCCAGATCAAGGGCATGGCGAGCGAGGACGCCGTCCTGCGCTGGGCGGGGAAGACCGCGAAGGCGTTCCAGGACGAGTTCGACGAGGTTCCCAAGAACCTCAAGAAGCTGCAGCTCTCGTACGAACTGGCGGGTGACGCGCTCGCCGCGTACTGGCCGAAGCTGGAGCGCGCTCAGTCCTTGGCCGACAAGGCGCTGGCCAGGGGCCGCGAGGCGCGCAACGAGTTGTCGTCCGCGACCGGTCGGCTGGACTCGGCGAACTCCTGGGTCGAACGCGCCACCGCGAAAACCGAGAAGTACGACGAGAAGGAGGGCAAGGAGAAGCCCGACGAGTCGGAGGTGCGGGCCGCGGCCCGCAACGCCACAGACGCCAAGTCCGCGCAGACCAGTGCCCAGACCGCCGTCGACAACGCCGAAGCCGGCCTCGAAGCGGCGAAGAAGATGGCCGCCGACGCGAAGAAGATGCGTGAGGACGCCGCTTCCGACGCGAAGGACAAGCTCGAAGACGCCTCCGACGCCGGGATCCAGAACCGGAAGTGGTGGGAGAAGGCGGTCGACTGGGTCAAGGACAACTGGGACACCATCGTCACCGTCTGCAAAGTCATCGTCGCCGTCCTCGGCATCGTCGTCCTCATCATCGGCGGCCCCCTCGCACTGGTCGTCCTGGCCGCCGCCCTCGTCGTCCTCGCCGACACCCTCATCAAGTACCTGAACGGTGAAGCCTCCTTGTGGGACGTGGCGTTCGCGGCCCTGGACTGCATCCCCGGCATGAAGGGCCTCACCACCCTCGGCGGACTGGCGAAGATGGCCAAGGGCGGCATGAGTGCCATGAGGAGCCTCAAGGCCATGAAGGCCGGGGTGCTGGGTCTGGCCAAGCGCGGGCGCACCGTACTCAATGACGCGGCGCGAGGCGCCCGCGACCGGTTCAAGAGCGTCGTCAACAAGCTCACCGACCCGATCGACCTGGCCACCGGCGAGATGTACCTCCCGCAGACCGACATCGAGTTACCCGGCCTCCTGCCCCTGGCGTTCAACCGCCGGGTCGGCTCGGCGTACCGGTGTGGGTGGTGGTTCGGCCCCACCTGGACCTCCACCGTCGACCAGCGACTCGAAGTCGACGAAAGGGGTGTCGTCTTCATCACCGAAGACGGACGTCTCCTGGCCTATCCCCACCCCTCCGGCCCCGCCGACGCGGTCCTGCCCGACTCGGGTCCCCGCTGGCCCTTGGCTCCGGAGACCGGCGGGTACGCGGTCACCGATCCGTCCACCGGACGCACCCGCCACTTTCGGAACCCGGACAGCGACGGCCTCGCCCTCTTGCACCGGATATCCGACCGCAACGGCCACACGATCACCTTCGCCTACGACGACGACGGCGCGCCGACCGACATCCGCCACTCCGCCGGCTATCACCTCCGGGTGACGACGGCCGACGACCGGGTCACCGCGCTCCATCTCGCCGGTGCCGCCGCCGGCGGCGCCGATGCGGAGATCAAGCGCTTCGGGTACGACGAGGAGGGCAACCTCACCGAGGACTACAACTCCTCTGGCCTCCCGCTGACCTTCACCTACGACGACCGCCTGCGCGTCACCTCCTGGACCGACCGCAACAACCACTCCTACGCCTACACCTACGACCGGCACGACCGCTGCATCGCCGAAGGCGGCGAAGCCGGCCACCTCGCCCTCACCCTCACCTACGGCACCACCGACCCCGCCTGGCCCGACTGCACCCTCACCACTCTCACCGCGGCGGACGGCTCGACCACCCGCTTCGTCATCAACGACAACTCGCAGGTCATCGCCGAGATCAACCCACTCGGCGCCCTCACACGCACCACGTACGACCGCCACCACAACCTCGTCGCCGAGACCGACCCCCTCGGCCACACCACCCGCTACACCTACGACGGCGACCACCGCTGCACCACCGTCACCCGCCCCGACGGGAGCGAGACACACGCGGTCTTCGACCGCCACCCCACCCCCGTCGAACTGATCGGTGCCGACGGCACGGTCTGGCGCCAGACCCTCGACGAGCGCGGCAACCGAGTCTCACTGACGGACCCCGCCGGCCACACCACCCGCTACGCCTATGACGGCGCCGGCCGGCTTGCCTCGGTAACCGATGCCCTGGGCGCGGTGACCGAAGTGGCGTGCAATGCCGCCGGCCTGACCACCCGCATCACCGATCCCACCGGCGGTACCGCCGCCTACGCGTGGGACGACTTCGGCCGCCTGGTCGAAGCCACGGATCCCACCGGCGCCACCACCCGCCTGGAGTGGACCGTCGAAGGCCGGCCCGCCCGCCGGGTCGGGCCCGACGGCGGCGAGCAGCGGTGGACCTACGACGGCGAAGGCAACTGCCTGACCCTCACCAACCCCGCTGGGAACACCACGGGTTTCACCTACACCCACTTCGACCGGATCGCCACCCGCACCGACCCCGACGGCACCACCCACGCCTTCACGCACGACCACCAGTTGCGCCTCACCCAGGTCACCAACCCCCAAGGACTGACCTGGGACTACACCTACGACCCGGCCGGCCGACTCATCGCGGAATCCGACTTCGACAATCGTCACACCGCCTATGAGCACGACGCCGCCGGCGCCCTCATCAGCCGCACCACGCCCCTCGGCGTAACCCTGACCTACCGGCGGGACGCTCTCGGCCGTCTCGCGGAGAAGAACACGGGCGACGCCGTCACCCGCTACTCCTACGACCCGGCCGGCCGCCTCGCGTCTGCCACCGGTCCCGATGGCGAACTCAGCGTGCAACGCGACCTCCTCGGGCAGATCACCGCGGAGACGTGGAACGGGGAGACCGTCGCCTTCGCCTACGACCCGGCCGGCCGCCGCACCCGCCGGACCACCCCGTCGGGCCACGTCAGCACCTACGTCTACGACACCGCGGGCCGCCGCACCCGGCTGACGGCCGGCACCCACGCCGTGGACTTCGCCCACGACGCCGCCGGCCGGGAAACCGCACGCAACATCGGCGCCCTCACCCTCGCCTCGGACTGGGACCCCGCCGGCCGCCTCGCCCGACAGACCCTCACCGCGGGGCCCGCTCCCGTCCAGTCGCGCGCCTACACCTACCGCCCGGACGGCTACCTGCTCGCCCTGGACGACGGGATCACCGGTCGGCAGACCTTCGACCTCGACCCCATCGGCCGCGTCACCCAGGTCACCGCCGCCAACTGGACCGAGACGTACGCCTACGACTCCCTCGGCGCCCAGACCACCGCCGCCTGGCCGGCCGACCAGACCACCGCCGACGCGTCAGGGCAGCGCACCCACACCGGCACCACCCTCACCCGCGCCGGCCGCTACCGCTACCGCTACGACGACGCCGGACGACTGATACGCCGTACGCGGACCCGCATCTCCAAGAAGCCGGAGACCTGGCGGTTCGCCTACGACACCGAGAGCCGCCTCACCCACGTAGCCACGCCGGACGGCACCGAATGGCGTTACGCCTACGACCCTCTCGGCCGCAGACGCAGCAAGACCCGCCTCGTCCCCGGCACCGACGAGCCCGCCGAAAAGATCACCTTCGCCTACGACGGCGCCACTCTCGCCGAACAGACCACCCACACCCCCGACCTGACCAACCCCCTCACCCTCACCTGGGACCACGACGGCCTCGCCCCCGTCTCCCAGACCGAGCGCATCACCGACGCCACCACCCAGGCCGAGATCGACGCACGCTTCTTCGCGATCGTCACGGACCTCGTCGGCGCCCCCCGCGAACTCGTCGCCCCCGACGGCGACATCGCCTGGCGTACGCGCACCACCCTCTACGGCACCACCACGTGGAACCGGGAAGCGACCGCCTACACCCCACTCCGCTTCCCCGGCCAGTACGCCGACCCGGAAACCGGCCTCCACTACAACCTGCACCGCTACTACGACCCCACCACCGCCCACTACACCACCCCGGACCCCCTCGGCCTCGTTGCTGCGCTGAACCCGGTTTCCTATGTGGATAACCCGCTTACCTGGGCCGACCCGCTGGGACTTTCCCCATGTGCGGTAACCAGAGGTGCACCGGACTTCGTGGCCGACGCCGGGGGTGTGACCCAAGACGTACGCAGGCTCGGGCGACCGGACAACGAACTGGTGTTGAGCGGTCACGGCGGAATTCGGTCCGGTGACAATTCAATGGTCACGGTTCCCGACGGAACCAGCATCGCATTCTATTCCAGACACGGCGACAGCATTTCGGACGCGCTCGGAAACAGGATTGAGACCGGAAATCCACCCGCTTTCGAGGTTTTCGGTCCGGGCCAACAGGTTCCGGACTACACTCTCTTCCCGCCCAGCGGCCTCCATATCGAAGGAGTACCCAGAACCCTTACGGTCACCTCGCCAAGGGCACTGTCCGAACTCCTTCAACCCAACAGGGGTACTGTGCACTGGGCGGCATGTAGAGATGTCTTCTGACGGAGCGACAACGTGACAGCATTCGATGACCTTTCGCCCTATTCCTACCTTCCGGAAAGCATCCCTCCAGGCGTCTCCGCCCTCAACGTCGGCTGGCTGGATGCGGGGCAGGTCTTCCCGGTGGGAGAGGTGCCGGCGGGTTTCCTGGAGAAGCTCGGCGATCTCTGCGCTCACCACGCTCAAGCTCAGATGCGCGGCTGGCACTCGTGCAACCTGGAGCATGCGGGCGGTGCCCCTCCCTATCCGGTCACCGTCGATGTCGGGGGTCGCACGGTTGCGCTCGGGGGAGCCGAGATCCGGGTCGTCGATCGCGAGGGTGCCTGGCTGGCCGCTCCCAATCTGGTCTACCACTACGTGGAGGAGCACGGGTATCTCCCGCCCGGTGCGTTCATCGAAGGGGTGATGTCCGGCAGGGTGGCCGGAGAGGGCCGGGCGTGAGCCCGGCCCCGCCCCCACCACCGCATACGTACTCACCGGCGGGCAGCCCAGTACGTGACCGTCTCGTCTCAGAGGGTGGACGGGAGCGTCGTCGGCTGGTGGTCGGGTCGTAGGCTTCGGGGGTGGCTGAGATCGTGATTCCTGATGACATCAAGCCCGCCGACGGACGCTTCGGGTCGGGCCCGTCCAAGGTGCGCACCGAGGCGCTTGAGGCGCTGGCCGCCACCGGATCCTCTCTTCTCGGTACGTCTCACCGGCAGGCTCCCGTGCGGGACCTCGTCGGGCGGGTGCGTGACGGGGTGCGGGAGCTGTTCTCGTTGCCCGAGGGGTACGAGGTGGTTCTCGGGAACGGTGGGGCCACCGCGTTCTGGGACGTCGCCACCCACGGGCTGATCGAGCGCAAGTCGCAGCACCTGTCCTTCGGCGAGTTCTCCTCGAAGTTCGCCAAGGCCGCGAAGCTCGCCCCGTGGCTGGACGAGCCGACCGTCGTCTCGTCCGAGCCTGGTACGCACCCCGAGGCGCGGGCCGAGGCCGGGGTCGACGTGTACGCGCTGACGCACAACGAGACCTCCACCGGTGTGGCCATGCCGCTGCGCCGGGTCGAGGGGGCCGACGACGGGGCGCTCGTGCTCGTCGACGCGACGTCCGGGGCCGGCGGGCTGCCGGTGGACGTGGCGGAGACCGACGTGTACTACTTCGCGCCGCAGAAGTCCTTCGCCTCCGACGGCGGGATCTGGATCGCCGCGTTCTCGCCCGCCGCCCTGGAGCGGGCCGCGCGCGTGCACGCCTCCGGGCGGCACGTGCCGGAGTTCTTCTCGCTGCCCACGGCGATCGACAACTCCCGCAAGAACCAGACGTACAACACCCCCGCCCTCGCCACCCTCTTCCTCCTTGCCGAGCAGCTCGACTGGATGAACGGCCAGGGCGGTCTGGACTGGGCCGTACGCCGCACCGCCGCCTCCGCCCGCACGCTCTACGGCTGGGCCGAGGAGGCGAAGGCCACCACGCCGTTCGTCGCCGACCCGGCGCAGCGGTCCGCGGTCGTCGGCACGATCGACTTCTCCGACGACGTGGACGCCGCCGCCGTCGCCAAGACGCTGCGCGCCAACGGCATCGTGGACACCGAGCCGTACCGCAAGCTGGGGCGCAACCAGCTCCGGATCGCGATGTACCCCGCGGTCGACCCGGCCGACGTCGAGGCCCTGACCCGCTGCATCGACTACGTGGTCGAGCGGATCTGAACTCCGTTCACCCGTTACGGGCCCGGCGCGCCTCCCGCGTGCCGGGCCCGTTCCCGTTCCGTACGTGCCCTCGGTGCGGCCGCGGCCCCGCCGCGGGCGACAGCCGCCTCAGAGCGACAGCCGCTGGTACTTCCGCACCGCCAGCGGCAGGAACACCGCCGTGATCACCACCGGCCACACCACCGCCATCAGCATCGCGTGCTGCTCGATCCACGAGTCGCCCAGCCGCCCCGGGTTGCCGAACAGCTCGCGCACCGCGTTGGCCGTGGAGGACACCGGGTTCCACATCGCTATCGCGCCCAGCCAGCCCGGCATGTCCGCCGGCGAGGCGAAGACGCTGGAGACCATGCCGAACGGGAACGCGACCGCGAAGAGGTTGCCCGCCGCCTCCTGGTTGGGCGTCAGCAGACCGAGCACCACCCCGACCCAGATCAGCGCGAAGCGCAGCCACAGCAGCAGCGCGAAGGCCGCCGCGGTCTCCAGCACCGAGCCGTCCGAGCGCCAGCCGATGACCAGCGCGATCGCCGCCATCACCGCCAGGTCCAGCGCGGCGCCGATGAGGTCGGACACGCCCCGGCCGCTGACCACGGCCGACGGGGACATCGGCATGGAGCGGAAGCGGTCGGTGATGCCGTGCTCCTTGTCGATGGCGATCAGCATGGCGGTGTTCATGAACCCGAAGGCCATGGTCATCGCGAACATGCCGGGCATCGCATACGACTTGTAGGCGTCCGCGCCGCCCTCCATCGCGCTGCCGAAGACGTAGACGAAGAGCAGCACGGAGACGACGGGGAAGCCGAGCTGCCAGGCGATGTTGGACGGCTGCCTGCGGTAGTGCAGCAGGCCGCGGCGTACGACGGTCCAGCAGTCGGCGATCGCCCACTTCAGCGCCCCGCCGGGGGCCTGCTCGCGGGCGGGGGACCGGGGGCGCTTCTCGGCCGCCGCGCTGTCGGTGACGGTGCTCATGCGACCGTGGCCTCCTCTTTCCTGCCGGATGCCTTCTTGCCGGATGCCTTGCCGCCGGAGCCTTGCTTGCCGGCACCCTTCTTGTCGGAGTCCTGCTTGCCCGCCGCCTCCGCCGGCTCCTTCTCCGCCGCGGTGTGCCCCGTCAGGCTCAGGAACACGTCGTCGAGCGTGGGCCGCCGCAGCGCTATGTCGTCCACCGCCACCCCCTCGTCCTGCAAAGTCCGCGCGACCTCCGTCAGCGCCGCGACCCGGTCGGTCACCGCGCCGTGCACCCGCAGCTCCTCCAGGTCGATGGCCGGGTCGGCCCCCGAGACCCGGGCGACGGCCCGCACCGCGTCCGGGATCTCCTCCGCGGAGCCGACGACGACCTCGATACGGTCGCCCCCGACCGTGTTCTTCAGCGCGGCCGGGGTGTCGTCCGCGATCGTCCGGCCGTCGTCGATGACGGCGATGCGGTCGGCGAGCTTGTCGGCCTCGTCCAGATACTGCGTCGTCAGCAGCACCGTCGTGCCGCCGGCCACCAGGTCCCGCACCGCCTCCCAGACCTCGCCGCGGCTGCGCGGGTCGAGGCCGGTCGTCGGCTCGTCCATGAACAGCACGTCCGGCGCGAGGATCATGCTCGACGCCAGGTCGAGCCGGCGGCGCATGCCGCCGCTGTACTCCTTGGCGCCCTTGTCCGCGGCCTCGGTCAGCCCGAACTGCTCCAGCAGCTCCACCGCCCGCTCGCGGGCGCGCCGGGAGCCGAGGTGGAACAGCCGGGCGAACATCTCCAGGTTCTGCCGGCCCGTCAGCACCTCGTCCACCGCCGCGTACTGCCCGGCGAGGCCGATCCGCCGGCGCACCTTGACCGGCTCCTTCATCACGTCGTGCCCGCCGACGCGGGCCTGTCCGCCGTCGAGGCGGATGAGGGTGGACAGGATCCGCACCGCCGTGGTCTTGCCGGCGCCGTTGGGGCCGAGCAGGCCGTAGACCGTGCCGTACGGCACGGTCAGGTCGAAGCCGTCGAGGGCCCGCTTCTCTCCGTAGCGCTTCTGCACGCCGTCCGCCACGACGGCGTCGGCCGAGCTTGCCTTCACGCTCTTCCTCCCCTATCTGAGTACGCCGTACTCATTTACGCATACGGTGTACGCAGATCGCAAGTCCGCAGCTAGACTCGGCCGCATGGCGGCACGGGAACACAGCGGCAGCGGCGACCTCAGCCGCAGCATGGCCCTGCTCTGGGGCATCGACGAGCGCGGCAAGCGCGGTCCGAAGCCCGGCATCTCGGTGGACCGGATCGTGTTCACCGCGATCGGCATCGCGGACGCCGAAGGGCTGGAGGCGGTCTCGATGCGCAAGATCGCCGTGAGCCTCGGCGTGGGCACCATGTCGCTGTACCGGCACGTGCCCGGCAAGGCCGAGCTGCTGGACCTGATGCTCGACGGCGTCGGGTCGATCGAGCCGGAGGACGTCGAGCGCTTCGAGAGCCGGCCGACCTGGCGGGAGCGGCTGCGGGAGCTGGCCCGCTCCTTCTGGGAGCACTACCTCGAACACCCGTGGCTGCTCCACGTCGACCAGGGCCGGCCCGTCCTCGGCCCCAACGGGCTGGACTCCTTCGAGCTGGCCCTCAGCGGCTTCGACGGGCTGCTGCTCACCGACCAGGAGAAGGTCGGCTTCATCACCGCGCTCGACTCCACCGCCGCCGGCCTCGCCCGGGTGCACGTCAACGCCAAGCAGGCGGAGGAGCGGACCGGGATCAGCGACCAGGAGTTCTGGGAGGCGCAGTCACCGGCGCTGGAGTCGGCGATGACGTCCGGGCGCTATCCGAGGATCGCCGGACTGTCCGAGGACTCCTTCTCGGCCCTGGACGAGGAGACGTACAAGTTCGCCACGGAGCGGATGCTCGACGGCCTGGAGGCGCTGCTCGAACGCCGCCGCGCGACGGGATGGACCCCGCCGCAGGGCGGGGCGGGGATCTTCCACCCGGAGGAGTGCCAGACGGAAGACGCCTGACGGGGATCCGGCCGCGCCCGGAGCGACTCCGCGCAGTCGGTCGCGCCCGGAGCGACCCCGGGCAGTCCGGTCGCGCATGGAGCGACCCACTCAGTCCGGTCACAGCCGGAGCGACCTGCTCAGTCCGGTCGCGGCCGCCGCGACAGCAGCTTGCGCAGCCCCACCACCGCGCCGATGCCACCGGCCACCAGCAGCACCGTCTTCAGCGGGTCGCGTTCCTCGTCGTCCCCCGCGCCGCTCGCGCCGTCGCCAGAGCCGTCCCCCGCGCCGTCGCCGGACCCGCCCGACTCCGCCGACGAGTCGCCGCCGCCCTCGGCCTCACGCCGGATCAGGTCGCTCTGCTCCCCCTCGCTCCCGAACACGATCGCCGACCCGTCCGCCGTGTACGTCATCGACTCGCCCTGCCGCTGCAGCGGCACGTCGAGACGCCCGTCCTCCTTCGGCCTGCCGTTCTCGAAGCGGTACATCCGGCCGCCGACGTAGCTGCGCAGCGCGAGCCGCGTGCCGTCGGGCGAGAACGCACCGTCCGTCACCCACAGGTTGACCGGCGCGACCCGCTCGAAGATGTTCATCGAGCCCGTCGACAGCTCCCCGGGACCGGCGTACAGCGCCGCGCCCCCGTTCTCCTTCTTGCTCACCACGTACACCCGCCCCGACTTCGGGTGCACCATCAGCGCCTCCGCGTCCCGCGGCCCGTCCTCGTACTGCGCCTCGTACTGCACCGCGTCCACGGTCGCGTCCTCGAGCTGCTTCGGCTCGGGGAAGCGGTAGATCCACACGTACGACCAGGAGCCGTCCATGTTGTCGCCGATGTCGCCGACGTAGAGCTGGTTGTCGGGCCCGAGCGAGATGGCCTCGACGTCGCGCGGCTCCCCTATGCCGCGCAGCGTGATCGTCGCCAGCGTCTCGCCGGTCTCGCCGTCGACGGCGTAGACGTACGGACCGTCGTCGGAGTCGTTGTGCGTCCAGTACACGTTCTCGTGCTGCCGGCTGGCGGCCAGCCCGCTGGACTCGGTGATCCGCGGGTCGGTGAGTATCACGTCGTCCTGCGCCGCGGCGGGCGGGGCGTACGCGGCGGAGGTCGCCACCGCCGCCGCGGTCAGGAGGGCGGCGGCGGTCGGCAGGCGGTGGGCGCGCATGGCGCCAAGCCTGCCATGCGCGCGCGGCGGTACGGGGGCCGGATCCGCGTGCCGGATGCGCCTGCGCTGCACGTGCGTGGTGCTTGCTTCGAGCGCGCTCGAAGGAGTTGGCTTGATCCTCATGAGGTATACGCAGTTGGGACGTACGGGACTCAAGGTCAGCCGGCTCGTGCTCGGCACCATGAACTTCGGTCCGCACGCGGACGAGGCCGCGAGCCACGCCATGATGGACGCCGCCCTCGACGCGGGCATCAACTTCTTCGACACCGCCAATGTCTACGGCTGGGGCGAGAACAAGGGCCGCACCGAGGAGATCGTCGGCACCTGGCTCGCGCAGGGCGGCGGCCGCCGCGACAAGGTCGTGCTCGCCACCAAGGTCTACGGCTCGATGGCCGCCGACCGCGACGCCACCTGGCCCAACCACGACCGGCTCTCGGCGCTCAACATCCGCCGCGCCGTCGACGCCAGCCTCAAGCGGCTGCAGACGGACCACATCGACCTCTACCAGTTCCACCACGTCGACCGGCACACGCCCTGGGACGAGATCTGGCAGGCCGTCGACGTCCTCGTACAGCAGGGCAAGATCCTCTACGTCGGCTCGTCGAACCACGCGGGCTGGCACATCGCGCAGGCCAACGAGGCGGCGCGGCGGCGGCACTCGCTGGGCCTGGTGAGCGAGCAGTGCCTCTACAACCTGTATGAGCGGCGCGCCGAGATGGAGGTCATCCCGGCCGCCGAGAGCTACGGCCTCGGCGTCATCGCGTGGTCCCCGCTGGGCGGCGGCCTGCTGGGCGGCGCGCTGCGCAAGGAGCGCGAGGGCGGCGGGGCGCGCTCGGCGGCGGCGCTGTCGCGGGGCGCGGTGCGCGAGCAGGTGCAGGCGTACGAGGACCTGGTCGCCGAGCACGGCCTGGACCCGGCGGAGGTGGCCCTCGCGTGGCTGCTGACGCGGCCGGGCGTGACGGGCCCGATCGTGGGCCCGCGCACGATGGAGCAGCTCACGTCGGCGCTGCCGGCGCTGGACCTGACGCTGTCGGACGGGCTGCTGGCGTCGCTCGACGAGATCTTCCCGGGCCCGGGTCCGTCCCCGGAGGCGTTCGCCTGGTGAGCGTCCCGTAGGCGGACGGGTCAGCCGCCGAAGGCGGCGGCGATGGCGACGACGGCGAAGATCAGCACGAGCGTGGCGCTGACGACGCGGATGCGGGTCTTGGCGTTCACGCGTACGAGCTTACGGGCCCGCCGCCCCCCGCGGGGCGGCGGGCCCGGCGGTGTGGAAACAGGCGTGACGACTCACCGTGAGTATCGTTGTACTGCGCGGCTGCATGCGATCAAGCGGCAGCGGGGAGGAGCGCCACGATGACCGTCGTTGACACCGACAGGATCGAGATGGCCGAAGAGAGCGACGAACTCACCCTCGACAAGTTGTTCGAGCGGCTGGAGCGGATGCCTGTCCCCGAGGGATACAAGGTTGAAATCGTCGAGGGGGCTGTCTACATGTCGCCGCAGCGGCAGAACCACTGGTTGATCACTGCGGATATCTACGATCAGCTACGTACTCAGTATCCCCGGACGCGCACCGCATCCGACGTCCGCATCGACTTCCCAGGCCACCTGAACGGCTTCGCCTCCGACGTCGCCGCGATGGTGAAGGGCGCCGAACCCAGCGCCACGGGCCGCTGGCGGCCACAGGACGTCGAATTCGTGGCTGAGGTGATCTCCAAAAGCACCGCTGCCAACGACTACGGACCGAAGAAGGCGGCGTACGCGACCGCAGAGGTACCGGTGTATCTGATCGCCGATCCCTGCACCGGCAAGTGCCACCTGCACCTCATGCCCAAGGACGGGGAGTACCGCGTCGAGACCACCCTCGACTTCGGCATGGACGTCGACCTCACCGAGACCCCTGTCGGGCTCAAGCTGGCGACCGGCGAGTTCCCCCGGGACTGAGCGCCCGGCTATGCCCCGCTCCCGCCGAGGGGCCAGGTGGCTACGGGCTCGTAGTGGGGCTGGGCGCCCGGGTGGCCCGGGGGTGGGGGGTGGCTGCGGACGAGGGTGAGGGTGGTCAGGTCGCGGTGCGGGGTGGTGAAGTCGCGTAGCGCGTACGCGAACGGGGCCAGGTCCGTGCCCGCGCCGCGGCGCTGGCGGGCCAGCGTCAGGTGCGGGCGGTAGCGGCGCTCCGGTCGCCGCGGGCCCCCGCCCCCGCCCTGCCGCGCCGCCAGCGGCACCCCCGCCGTGCGGTGCCCCGCCGCCGCGGCGCCCGCCGCGAGCCGGCCCAGCTCCTCGACGTCGCCCGCCGCCCCCGCCCACAGCACCGTGTCGGAGAACCGCCCGCCCCCCGCCAGCCGCAGCCCCACCGGCCCCCGGCGCCGCGCCGCCCGCGCCAGCCGCTCCGCCAGCTCCGCGACGGAACCGGCCGGCACCTCCCCGTAGAACGCCACCGTGAGGTGCCAGCCCTCCCGCGGCACCCAGCGCAGCCGCCCGGCGCCTGGCAGCCGCCGCAGCCGGCCGACCACCTCCGCCAGTTCCCCCAGCACCTCCGCGGGCGGGATCACCGCGGCGAACAGCCTCATCGCGCGCGGCCCGCCGGCATCCGGCTCGCCCGAAACCGGCCCGCCCGGAACCGGCCCGCCTGCACCCGGCTCGCCCGCACCCGTACCGCCCGCCGCCACGGCCGTCACGCCCGCCTCAGTCCGGGAACCGGCGCGTCACCCACCGCCACGCGAACTCCAGCAGCACCGCCGACACGACCGCGATCCCCACCGCCGTCCACGGCATCTCCGTACCCACCAGCTTCAGCGCGAAGAACTTCTGCAGCCACGGCGTGACCAGCACCATCACGAACCCCAGCGCCATCGTCCCGACCAGCCCCACCCGCCACCAGGTGTACGGCCGCGCGACGATCACCAGCACCCACATCGCGATCAGGAACAGCGTCAGCGTCGCCGCCGACGTCTCCGCGTCCAGCGCCCCGGGCCCCGAGTAGTGGGACCGCGCCAGCATGTATGTCACGAACGTCGCCGTCCCGGCGATCAGCCCCGCCGGGATCGCGTACCGCATCACCCGGCGCACGAAGTGCGGCCGCGCCCGCTCCTTGTTCGGCGCCAGCGCCAGGAAGAACGCCGGCACGCCGATCGTCAGCGTCGACAGCAGCGTCAGATGCCGCGGCAGGAAGGGATACGGCACCTGCGTGGCGACGACGAGCAGCGCCAGCAGCACCGAGTAGACGGTCTTGACCAGGAACAGGTTCGCGACCCGCTCGATGTTGCCGATGACCCGGCGGCCTTCGGCGACCACCGAGGGGAGGGTGGCGAAGCTGTTGTTCAGCAGGACGATCTGCGCGACGGCCTTCGACGCCTCCGAGCCCGAGCCCATGGACACGCCGATGTCCGCGTCCTTCAGCGCCAGCACGTCGTTGACGCCGTCGCCCGTCATCGCCACGTCGTGGCCGCGGGACTTCAGCGCGGCGACCATGTCGCGCTTCTGCTGGGGGTTGACGCGGCCGAAGACCGCGTTGTCGTCGAGGACGGCGGCCATCTCGTCGCGATCGGCGGGCAGGGTGCGCGCGTCGACCGTACGGTCCGCGCGCGCCATGCCGAGCTTCGCGGCCACCGCGCCCACGGACACCGCGTTGTCCCCCGAGATGATCTTCGTCTCGACCCGCTCGTCCGCGAAGTACCGGAGGGTGTCGGCGGCGTCCGGGCGCAGCCGCTGCTCCAGGACGACCAGCGCGGCGGGCTCGACGCCGGCCGCCACCTCCGGGTCGTCGAGATCCCGTACGGCGCGGGCGAGCAGCAGCACGCGCAGGCCCTGGGCGTTGAGGTCGTCGATCTCGGCGAGGGAGTCGTCGCCGGCGGGCAGCAGCACGTCGGGGGCGCCCAGCAGCCACGTGCCCGCACCGGCACCGTCCCCGTCGAACGCCGCCCCGCTGTACTTGCGCGCCGAGGAGAACGGCAGCGCCCCCGTGCAGCGCAGCTCCCCGGTGTCCGGGTACGCCTCGATGATGGCCTGGAGGCTGGCGTTCGGCCGCGAGTCGGACGAGCCGAACGCGCCCAGCACCCGCCGTACGTCCGCCTCCGCCGTGCCGCCCAGCGGCCGCAGCTCGGTGACGTCCATGCCGCCCTCGGTGAGGGTGCCGGTCTTGTCGAGGCAGACGACGTCGACCCGCGCGAGCCCCTCGATCGCGGGCAGCTCCTGCACGAGGCACTGCTTGCGGCCGAGCCGGATGACCCCTATGGCGAACGCCACCGAGGTCAGCAGCACCAGCCCCTCGGGCACCATCGGCACGATGCCGCCGACCATGCGGCGGATGGCGTCCTGCGGGCTGTTGTTCTCGACCACGAGCTGGCTGATGACCAGTCCGATGGCGGCCGGGATCATCATGTACGTCACGTACTTGAGGATCGTGCTGATGCCGCTGCGCAGCTCGGAGTGGACGAGCGTGAAGCGCGACGCCTCCTCCGCCAACTGCACGGCGTACGCCTCGCGCCCCACCTTCGTCGCCGTGAACGCGCCGCCGCCGGCGACGACGAAGCTGCCGGAGAGCACCTTGTCGCCGGGCTGCTTGACGACGGGGTCGGCCTCGCCGGTGAGCAGCGACTCGTCGACCTCCAGGCTGTCGGACTCCAGCACCTCGCCGTCGACGACGACCTTGTCGCCGGGCCCCAGCTCGACGAGGTCGCCGAGGACGATCTCGGCGGTGGGGATCTCCACGCTGCGGCCGTCGCGGCGCACCTGCGGCCTGGCCTCGCCGATGACGGCGAGGTTGTCGAGGGTCTTCTTGGCGCGCAGCTCCTGGATGATGCCGATGCCGGTGTTCGCGAGGATCACGAAGCCGAAGAGGCTGTCCTGGATGGGCGCGACGACGAGCATGATGACCCACAGGACGCCGATGATGGCGTTGA
The DNA here is from genome assembly GCF_042874195.1 of Streptomyces sp. NPDC004134. Taxonomy (NCBI): domain Bacteria; kingdom Bacillati; phylum Actinomycetota; class Actinomycetes; order Kitasatosporales; family Streptomycetaceae; genus Streptomyces; species Streptomyces sp. NPDC004134. The sequence goes on from NZ_JBIAMS010000027.1 coordinate 78,888, forward strand.
AGCGGGTGAAGACGTTGGCGCGGACGATGTCGGCGGTGGAGCGGGAGGAGCGTACGGGAACGTCGTTGACCTCGCCGCGGGCGACGCGCTCGGCGACCTCGGCGGTGGTGAGCCCGTCGTGCCGCAGCGCGACGGCGGTACCGCCCGCCCCGTTCGCCCCGCCCCGGCCCGGCTCTCCGCCGGGCTCCCCGCCACTCCCGCCCGACGTACCGCCGGGCTCCGGCCCCTCGCCGCCGTCGGCGGCCGTCTCGACCCGCTGCGTCATGCGTACGACGTTACGTGTTCGACTGGGCGCCCGTGTCGCCGCCCCGCGCAAGCGCGGCCTCGCGGCGGCGTACGTACCAGAGGCCGAGGACGCCGAGACCGGCGCCCGCCAGGCAGGTCCACAGCCACCACATGCGGTCGTGGTCGTCCAGCCAGCCGAGGAACGGCAACTGGACCACGAAGAGCACGAGCCACAGCACGGTGCCGCCGACCGTCACCGCCCTGATGTCGCCCTCGAACGGCTCCGGCGCCGCGTGCCTGTACGCCTTCTTGCCCATGTCGACCAGGGTACGGGGCCGATCACGGCGGCATACTGAGTGGGCACCGAAGTCCGGCCGCTGTTCCGCACGAAGGTCACGCATGCCCCCCAACGCGAAGACCACCGGTACGGCCCCCGGGGACGGCCCCCCGCCCCGGCCCCCTTCGCCGCTCGACGCCTACTTCCACATCTCGCGGCGCGGGTCGTCCGTCACCCAGGAGCTGCGGGGCGGGCTGGCGACGTTCTTCGCCATGGCGTACATCATCGTGCTGAACCCGATCATCCTGGGCTCGGCGAAGGACAAGTTCGGCCACAAGCTGGACCACGGCGAACTGGTCACGGCCACCGTGCTGGTCGCGGCGGTGACCACCCTCCTCATGGGCGTCCTCGGCAACGTCCCCGTCGCCTGCGCCGCGGGACTCGGCATCAACGCCGTGGTGTCGCTCCAGCTCGCGCCGGAGATGTCGTGGGCGGACGCGATGGGCATGGTGGTGCTCGCGGGGCTGATCATCATGCTGCTGGTGGCCACGGGGCTACGGGAACGGGTGATGTCCGCGATCCCCGACGGCCTGCGCAAGGCCATCGCGATCGGCATCGGCCTGTTCATCGCCCTCGTCGGCCTGGTCGACGCGGGCTTCGTCACCCGCAACCCGGACTCCGCGCAGACCACCGTCCCCCTCACCCTGGGCACGGCGGGCCACCTGAAGGGGTGGCCGGTCCTGGTCTTCATGCTGGGCCTCGGGCTGACCTTCGTGCTGCTGGCCCGCCGCTTCCGCGGCGCGATCCTGGTCAGCATCGTCACGATGACGGTCCTCGCCGTGATCATCCACGCGGTCGCCGACCTCCCGGAGAAGGAGTGGGGCCTGACGGCGCCGGTGCTCCCCGACCACGTCGTCGAGGCCCCCCACTTCGGCCTGCTCGGCAGGGCGAGCCTCTTCGGCGGCTTCCGCGAGGCGGGGATCCTGACGGGCTGCCTCTTCGTCTTCACCGTGCTGCTGTCCGGCTTCTTCGACGCGATGGGCACGATCCTCGGCGTCACGGAGGAGGCCCGCCTGCTCGACGAACACGGCCGCCTCCCCGAGATGAACCGGGTCCTCATGGCCGACGGCGCCGCGGTCGCCCTGGGCGGCGCCGCCTCCGCCTCGGCGAGCACGGCCTTCGCCGAGTCCACCGCGGGCGTCGGCGAGGGCGCGCGTACGGGCCTCGCGAACCTGGTCACCGGCGGGCTGTTCCTGCTGGCGCTGGTCTTCACCCCGCTGGTGACGATCGTCCCCTCGCAGGCGGCGACCCCGGCGCTGGTGGTGGTCGGCTTCCTGATCCTGTCGGCCAACATCCGCAGCATCGACTGGTCCGACACGACGATCGCGGCCCCCGCCTTCCTGACCATCGTCCTGATGCCGTTCAGCTACAGCATCACGGTCGGCATCGGCATGGGCTTCCTCGCCCACACCCTCCTGCGCACGGCGGTCGGCCGCCCGGCGAGCGTCCGGCCGGCGCTGTGGGTGACGTCGGCGGTGTTCGTCGTCTACTTCGCCCTGGAACCCATCGAACGCTGGCTGGGCCTCAACTGACCGTGTCCCGCGGCGGTGGCGGCCGGAACCGGGGCCGTGGGCGTGGTCGTGGGCCAGTGGGTGAGGCGGGCGGATTCTGCTTCTGCGGTCTGGACGCGTTCGTCGAAGTCGTTGCGCTGCAGCAGTTGCAGCACATAGTCCTGCACCGGCATGTCCCGCTTCGCCGCGTGGGTGCGGAGGCGGTCGAGGAGGTTGCCGTCTATTCGCAGACTCAGCACGTGTGTCCCCATGCCGCTCAGGGTCGCCCGTCGCGTATACCGGGGGCGGGCTTTCCCGTACGCGGTCATCCTTTCGGGTGGGCCGCACGACCAGGCCGTAACCTCCTCTGTCTCGGCTTCCGAACTTTACTTAGCTAAAGTAATGAGGTACGCTAATGACCATGCCCGACCTGTCCCAGGAGGAGAACGCCGCCGCGGTGAACTCGCTCCGCTCCGCGATCATGCGCCTGACCCGCCGGCTGCGGCACCAGCGCGTGGACGAGTCGCTGAGCCCGACCGAGATGTCGGTGCTCGGCACGCTCTTCCGCTGCGGTCCGCTCGGCCCCGGTGAGCTGGCGCGCAAGGAGCACGTCCAGCCGCCGTCGATGACGCGCATCGTCGCCATGCTGGAGACCAAGGGGCTGGTCCGGCTGGAGCCGCACCCGGAGGACCGGCGGCAGAAGGTCGTCAGCCAGACCGAGCAGGCCGAGGCGATGCTCGAGGAGAGCCGCCGCAAGCGCAACGCCTGGCTGGCCGAGCTGGCCGGAGGTCTCTCCGAGGAGGAGTGGGCCACGCTGCGCGACGCCGCGCCGGTGCTCGAAAAGCTGGCCCACCTGCCGATGCCGGAGGCCACACCACGCTGACGAAGGACGATGACCGGAGGAGAACGCCTTGAGTACGGGACCCGGAGCAGACTCCGCACCCGCACCCGCGCCCGATGACTACGAAGAAGAAGAGGAGAGCAGCAGACGCGGCACCTTCAGCTCGCTGAGGATCCGCAACTACCGGCTCTTCGCCGGCGGCCAGGTGGTCTCCAACACCGGTACCTGGATGCAGCGCATCGCCCAGGACTGGCTGGTGCTCAGCCTCACGGGATCCGCCACCGCCGTCGGCATCACCACCGCGCTGCAGTTCCTGCCCATGCTGCTGTTCGGCCTCTACGGCGGCGTCCTCGCCGACCGGCTGCCGAAGCGCAAGCTGCTCCTGGCCACCCAGGCTGCCATGGGCCTCATCGGCCTCGCGCTCGCGGCGCTCACGCTGAGCGGAGCCGTGACGGTCTGGCACGTCTACCTCATGGCGTTCCTGCTCGGCCTCGCCACCGTCGTCGACAACCCGGCGCGGCAGGTGTTCGTCGCCGAGCTGGTCGGCAAGGAGCAGATGCAGAACGCCGTCAGCCTCAACGCCGCCAACTTCCAGACGGCCCGCCTCCTCGGGCCCGCCGTCGCCGGCGTCCTCATCACCGCCGTGGGCAGCGGCTGGGCGTTCCTGCTGAACGGGCTCTCCTTCATCGCCCCCATCACCGGGCTGCTGCTCATGCGCACCGCGGAGCTGCACCGCGTCGAGCGCGCGCCGCGCGGGAAGGGGCAGTTGCGCGAGGGCCTGAAGTACGTCGCCGGGCGGCCCGAGCTGCTGTGGCCGATCGTCCTGGTCGGCTTCATCGGCACGTTCGGCTACAACTTCCCGATCTGGCTCACCGCGTACGTGGACGAGGTCTTCCACGGCGACGCCGGCACGTACGGGCTGCTGAACTCGCTGATGGCCGCCGGCTCCCTCGGCGGCGCGCTGTTCGCGGCGCGGCGCGGGGTCAGCAGGATGCGGCTGACGGTGCTCGCGGCGCTGGCGTTCGGCGTGCTGGAGATCGTCGCGGCGGTGTCGCCGGCGTTCTGGCTCTTCGCAGCGCTGCTGGTGCCGGTGGGCGCGGCCGGGCTGCTCTTCAACACGACCGCGAACGCCAACGTCCAGCTCGCCACGGACGAGGCCATGCGGGGCCGGGTGATGAGCCTGTTCGTCATGGTGTTCGTCGGCGGGACGCCGATCGGCGGGCCGGTCGTCGGCTGGGCGACGGACACGTTCGGCGCCCGGATCGGGTTCCTGACCTGCGGGGTGATATCCGCGCTCGCGGCCGTCACGGTGGGTCTGGTGCTGGCCCGGGTCGGCGGGCTGCGGCTGCGGATAGACCTGCGGCGGGGGCGCAAGCACGTCGCGTTCGTGCCGTCGCAGCGGGCGGAGGAGCTGGCTCCGGCGGCGTAGGCACGGAAGGTTCCACGGGGCCGGGTGACTGCTTGTTCCGTTCACCCGGCCCCTGTTGCGCCCTTCCGTGCCCGGGGTCCTGGGGACCGCCCCTCCTCAGTCGAACCTCAGTCGGGCCTCAGTCGAACCATCGGGCCTCCGCCAGCTCCCGCGTCCGCGTCGGGTCCTCCAGCAGCGCCGCCGCCTCGAACCGCCGCTGCCACTGCCCCGTAGCCCACGCCAGACCGGCCGCCAGGCCCTCCATCGTGGCCGCGTGGACGGTGCCGTCCGGAGTGCGGCGCCAGTCGAGTTCGGTGCCGCCCGCGGTCAGTTGCCCGTGTTCCTCGTACGTCGCCGGGGTGTCCGGGCCGAGCAGGTCCCGTACGGGCCGCGGGACCTCGCGGGTCTCGCCCGCCGTGTCCACCGGGGCCTCGTACACCTCCGTCAGCCGCCGGACCTGGAGCAGTTCCCCCAGCGCCGCCGCCTGCCCCGGGGCGACCGGGAGCAGCGGGTGCGCGGTGGCCAGGGGCACGAGGTCGGGGGCGTCCGCGACGAGGGCTTCGCCGGCCGGTACCACCTCCGTGGCGCCGTCGCGGACCGCGCGGAGGTCGTCCGGGAGGGTGACGTCCTCGGGGTCGAGTCCGGCGAGGAGGGTGTACAGGGCGTGGAGCCGGCCCGGGGGGACGTCGTGGGCGGGATCCGCGAGGCGGGCGAGGAGTTCCGCGGCGCCGCCCGGCTCGTCGAGGAGCGCGGCGGCGGAGGTGCGTACGCCCAGGGCGCGCAGGACCTGTTCGTCGCCGACGGCGGACGCGTCGGCCGCCTCGTACAGCCCGGTGAGCAGCGGGTCGCCGCCCGCGGCGCGCAGTCCCGCGGGCGGGCGGCCGTCGAGTACGGGGTTGCCGCGCAGCCACCAGGCGGTGTACGGGCGTACGGGATACGCCTCGCCGTTCGGCAGCAGGACGCGCGCCGGGCGCGTCAGCGCCTCGCGCAGCGGCGGGCGGGACAGCAGCGCGAGGGCCTGCGGCCAGTGCGCGTCGTCCACCAGGTCCAGGTCCCGTACGCCCACCAGTTCGGTGAGCACCGGCGGGACGGGGGTCTCCGGAAGCTGGTCGAGGACGTCCTCGCACCACACGTCGACCGCGTCGAGCAGCCCGGCGTCGTCGGCTTCGGGGTAGGGCGTGTCGCGGGGCTCCAGCTCGTCGGGGTCGAGGACGACGTCCTCGGCGCGTACGAGCACGAAGTCCGCCTGCACCCCCACCGCCGTCAACGGCTCCTCCCCCCACCGCTCGACCAGGCCGGCGGCGCAGTACGCCAGCTCACCCGGTCGGATGACGGCGGCGAACGGGCTGCCGGGGTAGACGAGTTCCCCGGCGGGGGCGGGGTCGCCGTCCTCGTCGGGCAGCGCGAGGGCGGCCAGCCACGGCTCGTCGCCCGGCGCCAGGTGCGCGTCGCGGACCAGCCCGAGGACGATGTCCGCCAGCTCCTCCGGATCCGGCGCGCCCTCCTCGGGCCCTTCGTCGAACCACACCTCCCCCGCGTCGAGCGACCCCGCCACCGCCGCCCGCACCTGCGGCGTCGTCAGCACGGCGCGCGGCGTGGCGGGCACGGCGCCGAGCTGCTCCAGCACGGGGTGCGCGGCGACGGGGTCGGCGACGCGCAGCCCGAGCCGGGCGAGCCGGGCGGACCGCCCGCTGGCGTCGCTCGTACCGCCGGTGTCGATGTCGCCGGCCGGCAGCAGCACCTGCCGCGGGCCGACGACCACGCGGCCGTCGGCCAGCGGCACCGGCAGGCCGCCCAGTTCCTCCGGGTCGGTGCCGGCGAGGGAGCCGTAGAGGCCGTGCCACCAGGCGGCCGGGCGCTCCACACGCGCCAGCCGTTCGACCAGTTCGCCGAGCGGCAGCCGGGCGACGCCGAGGGTGCGCAGCTCGCCGCGGCGCTCCAGACCGGCGGGCAGCAGGTGCGGGAAGACGTCGCCGAGCCGGCGTACCGTCTCGGCGCCCGCGCCCTCGGCGACCAGCGCGTCGCCGGGGCGCAGTGGCTGCGGCTTGGCGCCCTCCTCGGGCGCGGCCGGGGGCAGGAACGCGACGCCCGGCAGGAGCCGCAGGATGCCCGCGCGCAGGGCGCCGTCCAGCTCGCCGCGGCCGAGGGGTCCCGGCACGAGGTCGATGGTGCCGGGGGTCAGCGGGGCCCAGTCGGCGAGGAGTTCGGCGTAGGCGTCGGCGGCGCGGGCGACGAGGAAGTCGGTGAGCGGTCCCGGGGCGAGGTGGCGGCGGGTGGGTTCGAGGGGGAAGGACGCGATGAGCAGGGCGGGGACGCCGAGGGGTTCGTCGGTGGGGGTGGGGGCGTGGAGCACGGCGGCGGTGGCGGGCGCGGCGGGCGCGCCGTCGGGGTCCACGGGGACGGCCCAGGTGACGGTCCAGGTGGGGCGGAGGCGTTCCTCCACGGGGCGGCCGGCGAGGAGGTGGGGATCGAGGCGGCCCGCGGCGGTGCGGGTGCGGTAGCGGGTGGCGGCGGGATCTCCGGCCCGGGGGGGCCGGTCCGTGCGGCCGGTGTCCTCGACGACCGTGTACGGGCCGTCCTCGCGGCGGCGCAGCGTGCGTACGCCCCCGGGGGTCTCCACGACGACCTCGGCGAGGCCGGGCAGGGCGAGCAGCAGCGCGTCGTCGATGCCGCCGAGCAGCCGGCCGGCGAGGGCGGCGGCGGCCTCGTCGCGGAGCGGCAGCCGGACGGCGGTGTCGTACCCCTCGGGTACGGCCGGGGCGTCGGCCTCCGCGAGGGGCAGGGGAAGGCGTAGCAGGGGGACGTGGCCGTCGCGGCGGGCGGCTTCCCCGGCGAGCGCGGGGTTGCGCTCCGCGGTCGTACGGACCAGCTCCCGCGCCTCCGCCAGCGACCAGCGCACGCGGGCGCCGCCGCGGGAGGCGACCGCGGGCGCGTCGCTGACGGCCAGCACGGCCGAGAACCCCACCCCGAACCGCCCGACGGCCTCCTCGGTGTCCTCCCCGCGCTTGGCGGAGGCCCGCAGCGTCGACAGCGACTCGACCCCGGCGGCGTCGAGGGGCGCCCCGGAGTTGGCGACGGTCAGCACCCCGGCGCCTTCGCCTTCGCCGGTCGCCGTCAGCGTCAACCTCAGTCGGCCCGCCGCGCCTGCGCGCGCTGCCGCGTCCGCCGCGTTCTGCGCCAGCTCGACCACCAGGCGGTCGCGGTAGCCGCCGAGCGCCAGGTCCTCCTCCGCGTTGGCGTCCTCCCGGAAGCGCGCGGCCGAGGCCGCCCAGGCGTCGAGCGCCGCGGTACGCAGCCGGGCGGTGGGGTCGGCCACGGGGTCCAGGGGGTCCACTGAGGCTCCTTGTCGCGGGAGGTGCCGGTCCGCCGCAGCGTATTCGGTCCCCCGCCGCGTACGCGCGCCGCACCGGCCGCCGCGGCCGCCCGGGGCCCCCGGGCGGCGTGCGCGGGGGCGAGGGGGCGGCCGTGCGCGCGGTACGGTCGACAGGTCAACAGCGCACGGCCGTAGGGGATTCGGTGGGCATCGAGAGCGACCAGCTCGTATACGACTACCTGAGCCGCGTCGGCGACATCGCGCAGCAGCGTGCCCTGCCCTCCGGGCAGCGCATGCGGCTGGTCAACGAACTGCGGGCCAGCATCGACAAGGTGCGCGCCGCCGAGGGCGCGCACAGCGTGTCCGCGGTGAAGCAGGTGCTCGCCCGGTTCGGCAGTCCCGGCGACATCGTCGAGGCCGCCAAGCGGGACCCCGCCTCCGCGGTGCCGGAGGTCGCGGTGCAGCCCGGGGAGCCGCCGGGCGGTGGCGGCGGGCTGACGTCGCGGCTGCCGCGGCCGCGGGTCGGCGGGTCGGAGCGGTGGCTGGGGCGGCTGCCCCGGCCGCGTACCGGCGGCGGCGAGGCGGGCGGCGGGACGGGCGGCAGGGCGCCGAAGCGGCCCGCGCCCGAGGTGCCCAGGCCCGCGCCCGAGGACTTCACCCCGCCCGCCGAGCCGCCGCCCACCGCCGCCGCCCCGCCGCACCTCGCCGGCGAGGACGAACTCGACCCCGCGCACGCCGATCCCGACTGGTGGCGCGTGGAGCCCGCGCCGTTCGCGGGACCGATGCCCGGCGCCGGCAGCGGCGCCGACAACGTGCCGGGGTTCACCGGCGGCATCGAACTCCCGGAGCTGTTCCAGCCGCCGGACCAGCGGGACGGCGACGATGAGGAGGAGAAGGGCGCGCAGAAGGGCGGCGGCGCGGGCGCCATGGGCCGGGCCGCCCGCGCCGCGAAGGCCGCCAAGGCGGCGAACGCCGCGCGCGCGGCCCGCGCCGCCAAGGCCAAGCAGGCCCGGCGGGAGGCCGCGGAGGCCGAGGAAGAGGAGGCGTACGAGGACGAGGAGCCCTCGCCGCCGAGCCGCCGCGGCACCGCCACCCGCGAACTCCTGCGCAGCGCCGGGCTGCTGGAGGTGCTGGCGATGGGCGCGCTGCTGGGGGGCGCCGCGCTCGACCAGTGGATGGCGTCGGTCGTCGGCTGGGCCCTGGTGTACACCTCGCGGCGGCTGTCGATGACGGAGAAGAAGTGGGCCGCGCTCGGGGTGCCGGGCACGGTGGGGGCCGCCGGGCTGGTGTGGCTGTGGGGGCGGAGTCAGGAGCGGTGGGGCGAGCCGCTGAAGGAGGGGACGCTGGGGCAGGAGTTCTCGGACGTGCTGCCCACGCTCGTCCGGTTCGCGGCGGTCGCCTCGACGCTCTTCCTGCTGTGGCGGGCACGGCGCCGGCTGCGCAAGTAGGGCCGCCTGCGGAACGGCCGGGACGGCCACGGGCATCGGGCCGCGTACGGACGTCGGGCCGCGCAGGACCGCGGGTGTGGGCCGCGTACGGCCGCGGGTGACGCCCGTACGGTACGGGCCCCGCCGTCCCGCCGGTCCGCTGTACGGCGCCGTCCCCCGCGGCCACAATGAGGCCACCACGCCGCAGAGTCCGCCGAGAGGGCAGCCGCATGAGCAATTCCCCCATCGACCTGGTCGACCTCGAAGCATGGCGCTCCGGCGGCCCCGAGGAGCGGCGGCGGACCCTCGCCAGGCTCGACGCGTCCCTGCGCGACACCGGGTTCGTGATGGTCTCGGGCCACGGCGTCGACCCCGCCCTGCGCACGGCGGTGAGGGAAGCCGCCGATACGGCCTTCGCCCTGCCCCCCGCGGTCAAGGACGGCTACCGCAACGAGGGCAACGGCGGCTGGACGGGACCCGGCGGGATATCCGCGGGCGCCATCCAGGACGCGGCGAGCCCTCCGGACCTGGTGGAGCTGTGGAGCCTCTACCCGCACCACCCGGGCGTCTGGCCGGCCGAGGCGCCGACGCTGCGGGAGCCGGTCGAGGAGTACGTGCGCGAGATGCGGCGCCTCTCGCTCGACCTGCTCGAACTCCTCGCCGCCGCCCTCGGCGAGCCCGCCGACTTCCTCACCCGCCACGACGCGGACGCGGCGTGGACGTGCAACGTCAACTGGTACCGCAGCAGGCGGGAGACGGGTGCGCCCCGCCCGGGGCAGTACCGGCTCGGCGCGCACCAGGACTGGGACCTGATGGCCGTACTCGACCGCCAGCAGGGGCTCGGCTGCCTCCAGGTCCGCACGGGCCCGCCGGACGCCGCGGACGCCGCGGCCGCCGTGGATGCCTCGGACGCCTCGGACGCCTCGGATGGGGAGGCCGGATGGGAGGACGCCCCGTACCACCCCGAGGCCGACGCCCTGACCGTCAACCTCGGCGAGCTGGGCGCCATGTGGAGCGACGGGCGCTGGCAGGCAGGCTGGCACCGCGTGCTGCCCCCGCCCGCGGACGCGCCCGCGGAGCAGCTCACGTCGCTGGTCTGGTTCTACAACCCCGGCCCGGCCACCCCCATGCCGCCGGCCGCCGCGGAACGGGGGGAGAGCGCCGAGACGGTGGGCGCGTTCCTCGACGAACGGCTGGAGGCCATCCTCCTGTCCTGACCGGAATCGGCGGCAGGCAGAATCGAGGGGTGCTTACTCCCTCCCCGCCGCCGTCCTTCACGGTCGGCTTCGACCTGGACATGACCCTCATCGACTCCCGGCCGGGGATCAAGGCGGTGTACGAGGCGATCGTCGCCGAGACCGGCGTGTACGTCGACACCGACCTGGTGACCTCCCGCCTCGGCCCGCCGGTGGAGAGCGAGCTGGCGAACTGGTTCCCCGCCGACCGCGTGGCCGCCCTCGGCGACCGCTACCGCGCCCTCTACCCCGACCACGGCATCGCCCCCACCACCGCCCTGCCCGGCGCCGCCGCGGCGATCGCGGCGGTGCAGGCGGCGGGCGGCCGGGCGCTCGTGGTCACCGCCAAGAGCCGGCCGCTGGCGAAGCTGCACATCGACCACCTGGGCCTGGCCCCGGACGCGGTGGTCGGCGGGCTGTGGGCGGACGCGAAGGCGGAGGCGCTGACGGAGTACGCGGCGTCGGCGTACGTCGGCGACCACGTCGGGGACGTCGCGGGCGCGCGGGCGGCGCGGGTGCTGTCGGTGGCGGTGGCCACGGGTCCGTGCCCGGCGGCGGAGCTGCGGGCGGCGGGGGCGGACGTCGTGCTGCCGGACCTGACGGCCTTCCCGGGGTGGCTGGCGGAGCACCGGGCGGGGGCGGCGGGCGGCTGAGGCGCCCGTACGCGACGGGCCGCGCGCCTCTGCGCCGCCGCCCGTTCACCGCGCCACGCCCTGGCGCTCCGCGCTACGGGGCCGCCTGCCGGGCCTCGCGCCGGGACGCCGACGCGGAGCGGAAGAGCCCGGCCAGCGCCAGCCCGAAGCCGACGCCCATCAGCATGGACACGAGATAGGCGGCCGTCGGCAGCGGATCCGTCCCGATGAAGAACGGGACGAAAGTGACGAAGGTGCCGAGTGCGCCGACGAGGAAGACGATCGCCCCGGCGCGTACGAGGAGATCCCCGGGGCGGGAGGTTCCGGTGTTCACGCGACCAGGGTATGCGGCGCGCCCGGCGGCCGGATTGTGCGCTGAGGAAGCACCCGGCGACATCTTGTCACCACGCGGGGGACCATTAGCCTTGAGGTGGCGGGTCACTGGACCCGCTCTCCTGCTCTTTCACGGCAGCGAGCACGAAAACGAAGACAGGGCGACGACACGTGCCTACCGGCAAAGTCAAGTGGTTCAACAGCGAGAAGGGCTTCGGCTTCCTCTCCCGCGACGACGGCGGTGACGTCTTCGTGCACTCGTCGGTGCTGCCGGACGGGGTGGAGACGCTCCGGCCGGGTCAGCGCGTCGAGTTCGGCGTGGTGGCCGGGCAGCGCGGCGACCAGGCGCTGTCCGTGACGCTGCTGGACCCCACCCCGTCGGTCGCGGCCGCGCAGCGGCGCAAGCCGGACGAGCTGGCGTCGATCGTGCAGGATCTGACGACGCTCCTGGAGAGCGTGACGCAGCAGCTCGAACGCGGCAGGTACCCGGACAAGGCACACGGCCGCAAGATCGCCGGGATGCTCCGGGCCGTCGCCGATCAGTTGGACGTCTGAGGAGGGCGGCGGGAGGGGACGCGCCGGCACCTTCGGCCCGTGGCTGCCGCTACGGGAACGCCAGCGCGTCCGGGGCGACGGGCGGCACCAGACCCTCCGCCGCCGCCCGGGTGAGCAGACCGCGCACGGCCGCGTAGCCGTCCTCGCCGAGGTCGGCGGTGAACTCGTTGACGTACAGGCCGATGTGCTGGTCCGCCACGGCGGGGTCCATCTCCTGCGCGTGCTCCCTCACGTACGCCCTCGATGCCTCCGGGTCGTCCCACGCCATCCGCACCGAGGTGCGGGCCGCGGCGGCGAGTGCGTGCAGGGTCTCCGCGCCGAGGGCGCGGCGGGCGACGATGGCGCCGAGGGGGATGGGCAGGCCGGTGGTGGCCTCCCAGTGCTCGCCCATGTCGGCGAGGCAGTGGAGTCCGTAACCCTGATAGGTGAAGCGGGCCTCGTGAATCACGAGCCCGGCGTCGACCCTGCCGTCGCGGACGGCGGGCATGATCTCGTGGAACGGCATGACGACGACCTCGCCGACCCCGCCCGGCACTTCCGCCGCGGCCCAGAGCCGGAAGAGCAGGTAGGCCGTCGACCGCTCGCTGGGCACGGCGACGGTGCTGCCGGCCAGGCCGGCGGGGCGCTGCGCGCCGGCGGTGAGCACCAGGGGGCCGCAGGCCCGGCCGAGGGCGCCGCCGCAGGGGAGGAGGGCGTAACGGTCGAGGACGTACGGGAGGACGGCGTAGGAGACCTTCAGCACGTCGAGTTCGCCGCGCTCCGCCATGCCGTTGGTGAGGTGGATGTCGGCGAAGGTGACGTCGAGGGGCGGGGCGCCGGGGACCAGGCCGTGGGCCCAGGCGTGGAAGACGAAGGTGTCGTTGGGGCAGGGGGAGTAGGCCATCCGGAGCGGCCGGCCGCTCGGGGTGCTCGGCGAGGTCATCGGGGCTCCTCTCCGTCGGGTGGGGCGGGGTCGGTGGCCGGTGGGGCGGCCGTGCCGGCGGCGGGCGCGGCGGCGGAGCGGGCGGCAGGCCCGGCGTCGTCGGCGGCGGGCGCGGCGGCCGGATCCGCGGCGGACGCGTCGCCCGCGGCGAGGTCGGGCCGGGCCGCGAGGTCGGGCACGGCGGCGAGGTCGGGGAGTCCGCCCAGGTCGGGGAGGGCCGCGAAGGCGGCCGTGAGCGCCTTCAGCGCGTCCGGGATGCGCCAGGCGGCGCGGTCGCGGGGGCCCACGGCGTTGGACACCGCGCGGATCTCCAGGACCGGGACGCCCTGCCGGGCGGCGGCCTCGGCGACGCCGAAGCCCTCCATCGCCTCGGCCGCGGCCCGCGGATGGCGGCGGCGCAGCTCGGCGGTGCGCTCGGCGGAGCCGGTGACGGTGGACACGGTCAGCACCGTACCCAGCACCGCACCTGCCGCGTCCGCGGCGGCGCGCGCCGCGGCCGGCGGCGGCCGGTGCGCGACGGCGCCGAAGCCCAGCTCGGTGACGGGCACGAAGCCCTCGGGCGTCTCCGCCCCCAGGTCCGCGGCCACGATCTCGTCCGCCACGACGACCCCGCCCACGGGCGCGACGCCCGCGAAGCCGCCGCCGATGCCGGCGGCGATGACGAGGTCGTACGGAACGGGCGCCGCGGCCAGCGCGGTGGCGGCCCCCGCGGCGGCGGCAGCGGGCCCCACGCCGCCGATCACGACGTCGTACCCCTGCCCGCCCCGCTCGACGGCCTCGCCCTCGGCGGCGACGGCCACCACCACCAGCACCCGCGCACCGGACCCGCGTCCGCCCCCGGCCACCGCGTCTCCGCCCGGCATCACACCACTCCCGCGCACCCGCCCAAGGGTAGGCCGCCGCGCCGACATTCCGCCCCCGCCGCCGCGCGTCCCCGCGTCGCCGCCGGGCATCACCGCCACCGGTCCTTCAGTACTGCTTCCGCTTCAGGTCGAAGCTCCACGCGCCCTTGTAGTTGCCCTCGTCGTCGATCTCCACGATCCCGACCTTCGCCTTGTCGCTCTGCACCGGCGGCTGCCCCGGCTGCGACTGCGCGTTGAAGAACTGGTCCCCGCTGTACGTCACATACGTGTGCTTGCTCGGCTGCGACGTCACCAGCCGGCCGTCCACGAACAGCACCCACCCGTTGTCCGCGATCTCCGGCTCCACACCGATCCTGACCCGGTCGCCGCTGTCCACGGTGATCGACTTCTCCGCGCGCTCCGAGATGCAGGACTCCAGCTCCTCGTTGGCGATGTCCTTGCCGTCGTCGTAGCACTGCGCCTCCGCGCTCGCCGTCCGGTCGTCCACCGTGATCTGCGCCAGCGGCGTCGGCTTCTCGCACGCGGACAGGGCGAAGGCGGAGAGGACGACGGCACCGAGAGCCGCCGCGCCGCGGCGGCTGCGGAGGCCGCGGGCGCGGGAGAACACGGTGGTGGCGGGCGCTTTGGTCATGCGGGCAGGCTACCTGCCGGCCCCGGTCAGGCCACGCGCGGGTGCGGCGTGCCGTGCCGGGCCGCGGTGAGCAGCCCTCGTACGGTCGCGGCCAGCCCGACGGCGACGACGGCCGCCCCCGCGGCCATGCCGCCGACCCCGTTCAGCGGCAGCAGGATGCCGATCGCGCCGCCCACGACCCACGACAACTGGATCACCGTCTCGGAGCGCGCGAACGCCGATGTGCGCACGTACTCCGGTACGTCCCGCTGGATCAGCGCGTCCAGCGACAGCTTCGCCAGCGACTGCGCGAACCCCGCCATCGCCGCGACGCAGATCAGCAGCGGCAGCGAGTAGAAGACCGCCGCCAGCACCGTCGTCGTCAGGGCGAGCGTCAGCAGCAGGGCGATCAGCTTCTCCGGCCCGCGCGAGCGCAGCCAGGAGCCGATGACCGAGCCCAGCGCGTTGCCCGTGCCGGCGGCGACCGCCGCCATGCCGAGCGCCAGTTCGGGCCGCAGCCCGCCCGGCGGGTTGCCGCGCAGCAGGAACGCCAGGAACAGCGTCATCAGCCCCGACAGCACGCGCAGCGCGGAGTTGGCCTGGAGCGCGTACAGCACCGAGGGGCCCACGGAGCGCAGCCCCGGCTTCGACGTCGTCCGCAGCCGGCCCTCCTCGCCCGACGCCAACTGCGCCTTGCCCTCGCCGCGCGCCGAGTCCACCGCCGGCGGCATCCGGAACGCCAGGAAGACGCCGAAGCCGAAGATGACCATCGCCCCGTACAGCGGGAAGCCCGGGCCGATGAAGTGCAGCAGCCCGCCGACGGGCGCGGCGATGCCGGTGGCGAGCAGCCCGGCGAGCGTGACCCGGCTGTTGGCCTTCACCAGCGAGATGCGCCGCGGCAGCAGCCGCGGCACGACGGCCGAGCGCACCACCCCGTACGACTTGGAGCACACCAGCACCCCGAGGGCCGCCGGATACAGGCTCAGGTCGCCCGTCTTCACCGCCCCCGACAGCACCAGCGCCAGCACCAGCCGCGCGAACATCGTGCCGGCCATCGCGGCGCGGCGGCCGTGCGGGATCCGGTCCAGCAGCGGGCCGACGACGGGGGCGAGCACCGCGAACGGCGCCATCGTTATGGCCAGGTAGAGCGCGACCCGGCCGCGGGCCTCGTCCGTGGGAACGGAGAAGAACACCGTCGACGCCAGCGCGATGGTGATCATCATGTCCCCGGCGGCGTTGACCATGTGCAGCTCCATCAGCCGCCCGAGGCCCGACTCCCCCGCGCCCTGCGCGTCCGTGGCCCGCCGGATCCGCCGGCCCGCGCCGACCACCGGCCGCCGCACGGCGCGCCCGACCGCCCGGCCCGCCTGCTGCAGCGGGCCGGCCGCGGGTGCCGTCCGGTCTTCGACCACCTCGCCATAGTGCCCGCATGCGGGACCGTAGGGCGAGAACCCCGCGGGGGCGCATGCGGTCATCCGGGGTGCCGCGGGTGGTCCGTACGGGGCACGGGGCAGGCCGGCGGGGGGCGCAGGGGCGCGGCGGGGGCCCGTGACGGCCGGTGGGAGTACGGTCCCGGCGCTGCGCCAGGTAGGGTGAACGACGCGCCTCTGAGTGTGTCGTGAGGATACGAGCGTTGACGCGGCCCCCTGTCCGCTCCCTCGGCTCCCGCGTCCGCCCGGCCGTCCGTACCGAAAGACTGTGAGCCAGATGAGCCCTGCGAACAGCCCCGCCAAGACGACCGCCGTGCGCGGCGCCGCGGTACGCAGCCGCGTCACGCCCGACCAGCAGTGCGCCGATGCCGTCGACCTCGCCCGTGCGGCGGCCGAGGAGGCCGCGGGCGCGGAGCAGGTCGGCGAGCACATCGGCGTCACCGCCGACGACACGCGCGTGGTGACCCACCTCTTCGAGTGCCGGCTGCCCGGCTACCGCGGCTGGCGCTGGGCGGTGACCGTCGCGCGGGCGTCCCGCGCGCGGGCGGTCACGCTTGACGAAACGGTGCTGCTGCCGGGGCCGGACGCACTGCTGGCGCCGGAGTGGGTGCCGTGGAACGAGCGGCTGCGCCCCGGCGACCTGGGCCCCGGCGACCTGCTGCCGACGGAGGACCAGGACCTGCGGCTGGAGCCGGGGCTCGCGGTCGGCGACGAGGAGCTGGAGCCGGCAGAAGCCGCCGAGTCGGCCGAGGTCGCGGCCGCGGAGGCGGAGGCGGCCGGCGAGGCCGGCACGGAGGGCGCGGGTGCCGCGGAGGGCGCCGGGGGCCTGGAGGCCGGTCCGGTGGCCGCGGCGGCGCCGCCCGGCGGCGTACCGCGGCGCGCGGAGATCGGCGCCGTCGCCGACGAGCTGGGCATGACCCGCCACCGGGTGCTCTCCCGCTACGGGCTGCACACCGCCGCGGACCGCTGGGAGGACGAGTACGGCCCCAAGACGCCGATGGCGCAGGCCGCGCCCGCGTCCTGCGTGAGCTGCGGCTTCCTCATGCCGATCGCGGGCTCGCTGCGCCGCGCCTTCGGCGTCTGCGCCAACGAGTACTCCCCGGCGGACGGGCACGTGGTCTCCCTCGCGTACGGCTGCGGCGGCCACTCGGAGGCGGCGGTGATGCCGAAGCCGATCGAGCCGGCACCGCCGGTCCTGGACACCATGGGCGCGGACCCGACGTAGCCCGCTCACGGCACCGCCGCCCCGCCGGGGGCGGTGCCGCGCACCGCCAACCCCGGCTCCGTCCGGTGCCGTACGTCCGGCGAGGACTACTGTGGAGCGGATGACGACCGGCAACCCCGCCCGGACCCTCGCCGAGGAGCTCCGCGGCCGACCGGACACCGCGCTGGCCGAGCTGCTCCGCGCCCGGCCCGATCTGCTCACCCCCGTCCCGGGTGACCTGACCCAGCTCGCCACCCGCGCGGGCACCCGCGCCTCCGTCGTCCGCGCGCTGGAACGGCTCGACCGGTTCACGCAGCAGACCGCCCAGGCGCTCGCGATCGCGCCCGACCCGTGCCCGTACGGCGTGCTGGCCGGGCTGATGGGCGACGAGCCCGACACCGCGGCCGCGCTGCCGCGCGCCGTCGCGGAGCTGCGGGCGCAGGCGCTGGTGTGGGGGGACGACCGGCGGCTGCGGCTGGTGCGTACGGCGCGGGAGCTGCTGACGCCGCAGGCGTCCGGGTCCGCGACCGGCCTGGGGCCCGCCGCCGCGGAGGTGGCGACGGGGATGTCGCCCGGGCGACTGCAGCAGGTACTGGCGAACGCGGGGCTGCCGACGACTCATGACCCCGTCTCGGCCGTGGAGTCGCTGACGGCGCTCTTCTCCGACCCGAAGCGGATGGCGGACCTGCTGGACCAAGCGCCGCCGGAGGCCGTGACGGTGCTGGGGCGGCTGACGTGGGGTCCGCCGTACGGGACGGTGTCGGCGCAGCCGCCGGCGCACGTGCGGTGGCTGCTGGACCGGGGGCTGCTGCTGCCGACCGCGCCGGGCAGCGTGCTGCTGCCGCGCGAGGTGGCGCTGCACCTGCGCGACGGGCGGGCGCACCGCAGCGTGGCGGCGGTGCCGCCGGAGCCGGTGGCGGCCGGGACGTACGGGATGCGGATCGTCGACGCGACGGCGGCCGGGCAGGCGGCGGTGTCGGTCGAGACGGTCGAGGAGCTGCTCGGCCAGTGGGCGACGGCGAGCCCGCCGGTGCTGCGCGCGGGCGGTCTGGCCGTACGGGACCTGAAGCGGACGGCGACGGCGCTGGACGTCGCGGAGCCGCAGGCGGCGTTCTGGGTGGAACTGGCCTACGGGGCCGGGCTGCTGGCCTCGGACGGGGAGACCGACGAGCGGTACGCGCCGACGCCCGCGTACGACGAGTGGCTGGCGCTGCCGGCGGCCGGGCGGTGGGCGGAGCTGGCGGCGGCGTGGCTGGCGGCGACGCGGACACCGGGGCTGGTCGGCGGCCGGGACGGCAAGGGCCGGGCGCTGTCGGCGCTGGGCGAGGGCCTGGACCGCGGCGCGGCACCGGAGGTGCGCCGCGCGGTGCTGGGGCTGCTCGCGGGGCTCCCGGAGGGCACGGCGGCGACGCCGGACTCGGTGGTGGCCCGCCTCCGCTGGGAACGCCCGCCGCGCGGCGGCACCCCCGCGGACGGCGAGGAGGAGGACCTGCGCACGCGGCTGGCCCGCTGGACGCTGGAGGAGGCGGAACTCCTGGGCGTCACGGGCCGCGGCGCCCTCTCCACCCACGGCACCGCCCTCCTCGGCCTCCCGGAGGCGGACACGGCCCCGCCTTCGCCGCCGGATACGGACACCGCGGACGCCGCCACCCCACCTCCCCCGCGCACCCGCCCAAGGGTAGGCCGCGCCTCCGACAACCACCCCGCTCCACCCCCCGCCACCAGCGCAGACGCCCCCACCCCCGCCGCCACCCCCGCCACCGGCGCCGCGCTCGGCGCCCAGCCCCACACCGCCGCACCCGAGCGCCCCGCCACCCCCGCAGAAGCCCGTGCCGCCGCGCTCCGGGCCGCCGGTGCGCTCGCGCCGCATCTCCCCCCGCCCGTCGACCACGTACTGCTGCAGGCCGACCTCACCGCCATCGCCCCCGGCCCCCTCAAGCGCGAACTCGCCGCCGTGCTCGGCGTGCTCGCCGAGGTCGAGTCCAAGGGCGGCGCCACCGTCTACCGCTTCACCCAGGGCTCCGTACGCCGCGCCCTCGACGCCGGCCGGTCCGCCGCCGAGCTGCACGACTTCCTCACCGCCCACTCCCGCACCCCCGTGCCGCAGCCGCTCAGCTACCTCATCGACGACGTCGCCCGCAGGCACGGCCGGCTGCGGATCGGCGCCGCCGGCGCGTATCTGCGCTGCGACGACGACGCGCTCCTCGCCGAGATCGTCGCCGACCGGCGCTCCGCGGAACTGCGGCTGCGCCACCTCGCGCCCACCGTCCTCGTCTCCCCCACCCCGCCCGACGTGCTGCTGGCCCGGCTCCGCGAGATGGGCTACGCGCCCGCCGCCGAGTCGCCCGACGGCGCCGTCCTCGTCGCCCGCGCCGCCGCGCACCGCACCCCGCCCCGTACGCCGCCCGCGCCCGTCCCCGACGGCCCGCCCGCCCCGGACGCCACCCTCCTCGCGGCGGCCGTCCGCGCCGTACGGGCCGGAGACCGCGCCGCCACCGCCCCCCTCGTCACCCCCCAGACCCCGCAAGACGCGCAGGACCCGCAAGCACCCCGGACCCCACGGGTTTCGAGCACCCCCCAAGCCCCCGGCGGCCTCCCCCGCACCCCCTCCGCCGAGACCCTCGCCGTCCTCCAGGCCGCCGTCCTCGGCAACGCCGCCGTCTGGATCGGCTACGTCAACGCCGACGGCGCCGCCAGCCAGCGCGTCATCGCCCCCGTCCGCGTCGAAGGCGGCTACGTCACCGCGTACGACCACACCGCCGACGAGGTACGCACCTACCCCCTCCACCGCATCACCGGCGCCGCGGAACTCGCCGACGACCCCACCTGAAGCGCGCGCCGGCGGCCCACGGACGGCCCCTTGACCCTCACACCGTGTCAGACCCTCCACTGGAGCACGTCATGTTCACCATCGGAGAGTTCGCCCGCCACGGCCGCGTCTCGGTCCGCATGCTGCGCCACTACGACGCCCTCGGCCTGCTGCGCCCCGCCCGCGTCGACCCGCACAGCGGCTACCGCAGCTACGAGGCCGCCCAGCTCAGCCGCCTCAACCGCGTCGTCGCCCTCCGGGACCTCGGCTTCAGCCTCGGCCAGATCGGTTCGATACTGGACGAGAAGCTGACCGCCGAGGAGCTGCGCGGCATGCTGCGGCTGCGCCGTGCGGAGCTGGAGACAGCCGCCGCGGCAGCGGTACGGCGGCTCGCCGGGGTGGAGGCGAGGCTCCGTACGATCGAGAGCGAGGGCCGCATGTCCGCCACCGACGTCGTCCTGAAGTCCGTCCCCGCCGTCCGGGTCGCCGAGCTGAGCGGCAGCGCCGCGAGCTTCGAGCCCGCCGACATCGGCCCGGTGATCCAGCCGCTCTACGAGGAGCTGTGCCGCCGCCTCGACGCCGCGGGCGTGGCACCCACCGGCCCCGGCATCGCCTGGTACGAGGACGCCCCCGACGGCACGATCACCGTCCACGCCGGGCTCCAGGTCGGCGTGGAGCCTGCGGCGGCGTACGACTTCACGGTCACCGACCTGCCCCCGCTCGACCACGCGGCCACCGTCGTCCACCGCGGCGACATGGACGCCGTGCTGCCGGCCGTCCAGGCCCTCGCCGCCTGGATCGACGAGAACGGCTACCGCTCCACGGGCTACGCGCGCGAGCTGTACCTCGAAGTCCACGAGTCCCACGCCGACTGGGTCACCGAACTCCAGGAACCGGTCACCCCCGCCTGACACCCGCCGGCCCGGCACCCGCACCCCCGGTGCGGCGCACCGCCCCGTACTCCCGTACCGCGATGCGCGCCAGCTTCGTCAGCATCATCCCGTTGCGCACCGCGACCAGGTAGTCCACCGGCAGCCCGTGCATCCTCGTCCCCGGCCCGCGCAGCGGGTGCCAGTCCAGGAAGAACAGCGTGTTCCCGCCCCACGGCTCCAGCCGCATCGCGATCCGCGCCGCCCCGAACGGGTCGGCCTTCGCCTCCAGCTCCAGCCGCCGGCCCGGTTCGCAGACGCGGACGACGCAGGTGTCGTCGAGCGCCAGCGGGCCGACGCCGACGCGCACCCGCAGCGGGCGCCCACCGCGGGCCAGTGCGGGTCCGCGGCCAGGACCTGCCGGGTGCCGGTGACCCACTCCCCGTAGCGGTGGCCGTCGCTCAGCAGGTCCCAGACCCGCTCGGGCGGGGTCAGAATCAGACGGCGGCTGCGTGCCACGGCCGGCCTCCTTCGGCGTCACCCCGGCGGTCGTCCGAGTGGTCAGTCATGGAGGAGTCGTCGCCGCCGTATCTGCTTAGGCTGAGATCCGGACCAGGTCAGACCCCAGAAAGGTACTGCTATGGCGGATGCGAAGAAGGCAGCCACGGCCGACGGCGGCGAGTCCTACGAGGGCTTCACCGAGGCGGAGACCGCGGCCATGAAGGACCGCGCGAAGGAGATCAAGAAGAACCGGCGCGGCGGCCCGAAGACCGACCCGGTGGCCGAGCTGCTGGAGAAGATCGCCGAGATGCCCGAGTCCGACCGGACCATCGCCGGCCGGCTCCACACCCTGATCACCGAAGCGGCGCCCGAGCTGTCGCCGCGGCTCTGGTACGGGATGCCCGCATACGCCGCCGGCGCCAAGAACGGCAAGGGCGGAAAGATCGTCTGCTTCGTGCAGGCCGCGGACAAGTTCGGCTCGCGCTACCTCACCCTCGGCTTCAACGACGCCGCGCACCTCGACGACGGCACCATGTGGCCCACCGCCTTCGCCGTCGCCGACCTGACGCCCGCCCACGAGAAGACGGTCACCGAACTGGTGAAGAAGGCCATGAGCTGAGCACCCCGGCCCACGGTGCCCCGGCCTGCGGTGCCCCGGCCGGAGCGCCGCACGCTGTCGCCGCCCCGAGGTAGACTTCCCTGTTTCCCGCGTATCCCCCGGGCCCCGGGGGTCCCGGCCCGGGCGCGGCAGCAGCGGCAGCAGTGGAGGAGGTCCGCATGTCCTGCCTGATCGTGCAGTCGGACAAGACGCTCCTGCTGGAAGTGGACCACGAGCTGGCGGAGGAGTGCCGGCGCGCCATCGCGCCCTTCGCCGAGCTGGAGCGCGCCCCCGAGCACATCCACACCTACCGCGTCACCCCCCTCGGCCTGTGGAACGCGCGCGCCGCCGGACACGACGCCGAGCAGGTCGTCGACGCCCTCGTCACCTACTCCCACTACCCCGTGCCGCACGCGCTGCTCGTCGACGTCGCCGAGACCATGGCGCGCTACGGGCGGCTGACCCTCACCAAGGACCCCGCCCACGGCCTCGTGCTGTCCAGCACCGACCGGCCGGTGCTGGAGGAGATCCTGCGGTCCAAGCGGATCCAGCCCCTGGTCGGCGCCCGGCTCGACGACGACACCGTCGCCGTCCACCCCTCCGAGCGCGGCCAGATCAAGCAGGCGCTGCTGAAGCTCGGCTGGCCCGCCGAGGACCTCGCCGGGTACGTGGACGGCGAAGCCCACCCCATCGCGCTGGTCGAGGACGGCTGGGGGCTGCGCCCGTACCAGAAACAGGCCGTCGAAGGCTTCTGGCACGGCGGCTCCGGCGTCGTCGTGCTGCCCTGCGGGGCCGGCAAGACCCTCGTCGGCGCCGGGGCCATGGCCGAGGCGAAGGCCACCACGCTGATCCTCGTCACGAACACCGTCGCCGCCCGGCAGTGGAAGAGCGAACTACTGCGCCGCACGTCGCTCACCGAGCACGAGATCGGCGAGTACAGCGGCGCCCGCAAGGAGATCCGCCCGGTCACCATCGCCACGTACCAGGTGCTGACCACCCGCCGCAAAGGCGTCTACCCGCACCTGGAGCTGTTCGACTCCCGCGACTGGGGCCTCATCGTCTACGACGAGGTGCACCTGCTGCCCGCGCCCGTCTTCAAGTTCACCGCCGACCTCCAGGCCCGCCGCCGGCTCGGGCTGACGGCCACGCTCGTACGCGAGGACGGCCGCGAGTCGGATGTCTTCTCGCTCATCGGTCCCAAGCGCTTCGACGCCCCGTGGAAGGAGATCGAGGCGCAGGGCTACATCGCGCCCGCCGACTGCGTCGAGGTGCGGGTGAACCTCACCGACGCGGAACGGCTCGCCTACGCCACCGCGGAAGCCGAGGAGAAGTACCGCTTCTGCGCCACGACCGACACCAAGCGCAAGATCGCCGAAGCGCTCGTCGCCCGGCACGCGGGCGAACAGACGCTCGTCATCGGCCAGTACATCGACCAGCTCGACGAGCTGGGCAAGCACCTCGACGCCCCCGTCATCAAGGGCGAGACCACCAACGCCCGCCGGGAGAAGCTCTTCGACGCCTTCCGCAGCGGCGAGATAAGCGTCCTCGTCGTGTCGAAGGTCGCGAACTTCTCCGTCGACCTGCCGGAGGCGACGGTCGCCATCCAGGTCTCGGGTACTTTCGGCTCCCGCCAGGAGGAGGCGCAGCGGCTCGGCCGCGTGCTGCGGCCCAAGGAGGACGGGCACGAGGCGCGGTTCTACTCGCTCGTCGCCCGCGACACCATCGACCAGGACTTCGCCGCACACCGGCAGCGGTTCCTCGCCGAGCAGGGGTACGCGTACCGGATCATGGACGCGGACGACGTCCTCGCCGGCGACGACGCCTGACGGCGGGCCGCGGGCCGTCGCGTACGGGCACGGGGCTTCCCGCGCTTCTCGTACGGGCCGCCTGCACGCCCGTCGCGTACGAGCGGAGACGGGGGCGCACGGCGTACGCCGTCACCGCGTGCGCCGCCGCCTCACGCCGTCGTGTACCCGTACGCCAGCATCGCGTACGTCACCGCCGGCACCGCCAGCATCCCCAGCACCAGCGCCGCCCCCCGCCGCTCCCGCCCCGTCTCCGCCATCCGCCGCCCCACCGACTGCGCGACCGCGCCCGCCACCAGCAGCGTCAGCACCCCCAGGCCGAGACCCGCCGCCGAACCGGCGCTCATCTCCTGGATGCGGTCGCACGGACCCGTGTGGTCCGGCGGCGCGCAGTACTCCCGCTCGCCGCGGAACAGCGGGATCATCAGCGCCATCAACGCGGCCGGTAACGCCCCCAGTGCGTACGCCATCTGCCCCAGCGTCGTCGTCACGCCCACCCACGGCGGACGGCTCAGCAGCGGCGGCTCCCCCAGTGACATCCGTACCCCCCTTTGGACACACCTGCTGCCCCAAGGAGACGTGCCGAAGACAGACGGGGTTCCCGCGGCCCGGCCCCTCCCCCCGCGGTGGGGCCGGGCCGCGGGAAGCGCGGCGGGGCCGGGGGCAGCGCCCCGGCCCGGAAAACCGGGCGGCGTACGCGCCCCTCAGGCGTAGAACGCCGGGCGCTCCACGAGGTTCACGTCCACCACCGCGCCCGTCCGCTGCGCCTCGACCGTCGCCGCCGCGACCGCCGTGGCGGCGTAACCGTCCCAGGCGCTCGGCCCCGTGGCCGCGCCCGCGGCCACCGAGTCGACCCACGCCTGTACCTCGACGTCGAACGCCTCCGCGAAGCGGCCGCCCCACTCCTGGTCGATCTCCGTGCCCACCCGCGCCGCCGCACGCACCTCCGCGCGCGCCGGGTCAGGCAGCCGGATCAGACCCGTCTCGCCGACCGTCTCGCACTGGATGTCGTACCCGTACTGGCAGTTGACGAAGACCTCCAGGTCGATACGGACCCCGCCGGCGGTCTCGAAGAGCATGAACTGCGGGTCCCGCAGGTGCGGGAACCGCCGCTCCGTGGCGCGCGGCATGATGACCTGCGCCGAGACGATCTCGTCGGCCAGCAGCCAGCGGGCCGCGTCGATCTCGTGCACGCCCGTGTCCTGCGCGGCCATCTCGGTCGTGTACCGCTCGGGCGCCGACCTGTTGCGGTGCGCGCAGTGCATCATCAGCGGCCGGCCGATGCCGCCGTCGGCGATGACGCGCTTCAGCTCCCGGTAGCCCGGGTCGTAGCGGCGCATGAACCCGACCTGCACCAGCCGCCGCCCGAACGCCTCCTCCGCGGCCAGCACGCGCAGCGCGTCCTCCGCCGTGGTCGCCAGCGGCTTCTCGCAGAGCACCGGCTTGCCCGCGGCGATCGCGGCCAGCACGTGCTCGGCGTGTGCGGCGTGCCAGGACGACACCAGCACCGCGTCCACGTCGTCCGCGGCGATCAGCGACCCCGCGATGTCCCCGGCGTCGGCGACCCGCGCGCCCCCCGCCTCCGCCGCGGCCTTCTCCGCCAGCGCCGCGTCGATGTCGGCGACGGCACTCACGCGGGCACCGCTGATGACGCGGCTGATGCGCTCGATGTGCTCGCGGCCGATGGCGCCGGTGCCGACGACTCCGATGCGTACGGTCATGACTTCTTGCTCCTCAGTACTCGTTCTCAGCGGGCCGCTTCAGCGGGGGCGGCGCGTGCCGCTCAGGCCGACGCCCGCCAGGTAGTCGCGGGTACGGACCGCGATCGGCAGCGGCACCTCCGGCTCGCACGGCCACAGGTCCTGCTCCACCACCACGAACAGCTCCGCGTCCAGGCCGGACAGCGCCGCCACGATGTCCCCCGGGTTCGGCACGCCCGCGGGCGGCTCCACGGCCACGCCGCGGCTGACCGCCTCGCTGAACGACAGGTTCTCGGCCCGGACCTGCTCGATGATCACCGGGTCCATCTGCTTGATGTGGACGTAGCCGATGCGCTCGGCGTAGCGGCGGATGAGGTCGAGGTTGTCGCCGCCGCCGTACGCGACGTGGCCGGTGTCCAGGCAGAGGTTGGCGTAGCGGGAGTCGGTCGCGTTCAGGAAGCGCTCGATCTCCGGCTGCGTCTGGATGTGGCTGTCGGCGTGCGGGTGGACGACGAGGCGGACGTCGTACTCGTCCAGGAGGATCCTGCCCAGGTCGTCGGCGGTCTTGCCGAGCGACGTCCACTGCGCGGCCGTCAGCTCCGGCGGCTCGGTGAAGTCGCCGGTCTTCTCGTCGCGGTACAGCGGCGGGATGAGCACGAGGTGGTGCGCGCCGGTGGCGGCGGTCAGCTCGGCGACGCGGCGCACGTTCGCCAGCGTCTCGTCCCACTCCTCGGGGCGGTGCAGGGCGCCGAAGATCGTGCCGCCGGAGACCTGGAGTCCGCGCTCGGCGAGCTCGCCGGCGAGGCGCTGCGGGTCGGTGGGCAGATAGCCGTACGGGCCCAGCTCCAGCCACTTGTAGCCGGTCTCGGCCAGCTCGTCGAGGAAGCGGGTGTACGGGACCTGGTGCTCCTCCTCGGGGAACCACACCCCCCAGGAGCAGGGGGCGGAGCCCAGGCACAGATTGCCGGCGGCGGTTCCCGCGGCGGGGCGCGGGGCGCCGGGTGCGTCGGTCATGAGGGTGCGGCCTCTCGGTGGTCGGGGCTCGTGACGGGGGTACGGGCGGGGGTTGCCTGGCGGGTCAGTTGGCGGTCGGGAACGCGAACGCCGCGCCGCGGGCCGCCGGGTTGCCGCCGGCCGGCCAGCGGGTCGTGACGACCTTCGGGCGGGTGTAGAAGCGCACGCCCTCCGGGCCGTGCACGGGGCTGTCGCCGATGAGCGAGTCCTTCCAGCCGCCGAAGGAGTACGCGGCCATCGGCACCGGCACCGGCACGTTGATGCCGACCATCCCGACGTGCACCCCGCGCTGGAAGCGCCGGGCCGCGCCGCCGTCGCCGGTGAAGAGCGCGGTGCCGTTCCCGTACGGGTTGGCGTTGATGAGCGCGATCGCCTCGTCCAGGGTGGCGACGCGGATGACCGCGAGCACGGGGCCGAAGATCTCCGTACGGTACGCGTCCATCGCCGCGCTGACGTGGTCGAGCAGCGTCGGTCCGGTGAAGAACCCCTCCTCGTGCCCGGCGACCTCGAGGTCCCGGCCGTCGACCACGACCGTCGCGCCCTGCGCCGCCGCCGAGGCGACGGCCCCGCTGACGCGCTCCTGCGCGGCGCGGGTGACGAGCGGGCCCATCTCGCTGGCCGGGTCGTCGCCGGGGCCGACGCGCACCGCGCGCGCCTTCCGCTCCAGCACCTCGACCAGCGGCTGCGCCGCGTCCCCGACCGCGACGGCGACGGAGATCGCCATGCAGCGCTCGCCCGCGGAGCCGTAGGCGGCGGCGACGAGCTGGTCGGAGGCGTACTCCAGGTCCGCGTCCGGCAGCACCACGGCGTGGTTCTTCGCGCCGCCGAGCGCCTGGACGCGCTTGCCCGCGGCGGTGCCGCGCTCGTGCACGTAGGTGGCGACGGGCGTGGAGCCGACGAAGGAGACGGCGGAGATGCCGGGGTGGTCGAGGATGGCGTCGACGGCGGTCTTGTCGCCGTGGACGACGTTGAACACGCCCTCGGGCAGCCCGGCGTCCGCGTAGAGCTGCGCGATCAGGTTGGAGGCGGACGGGTCGCGCTCGCTGGGCTTGAGCACGAAGGTGTTGCCGGTGGCGATGGCGATGGGGTGCATCCACAGCGGCACCATCGCGGGGAAGTTGAACGGGGTGATGCCCGCGCAGACGCCCAGCGGCTCGCGGAAGGAGAGGACGTCGACGCCGCGCGAGTACTGGTCGGAGTAGCCGCCCTTGAGGGCGTCGGCTATGCCGCAGGCGTACTCGACGACCTCCCGGCCGCGGACGATCTCGCCGCGGGCATCGGAGATGATCTTGCCGTGCTGAGCGGAGATGACGCGGGCCAGCTCGTCCTCGTGCCGGACCAGCAGCTCGCGGAAGGCGAACATGACGCGCATCCGCTGGGACAGCGAGCTGTCGCGCCAGGTGTCGTACGCCTTGGCCGCGGCGCTGACGGCGGCGTCGACGTCGGCGGTCTCGGCGAGCAGGACGCGGGCCTGCTCGCGTCCGGTGGCCGGGTCGTAGACGGGGGCGGTGCGGGTGGAACCGGCGGCGGTGGCGCCGCCGGCGATCCAGTGCTCGATCGTGTGCATGAGGGTCTCGCTTAACTTGCCGGGGAAGTACGGGGGTTGCTGGGGCTGTCAGAGGTACGGGCGTTGGGCGCGCTTGCCGTCGCGGTACTCCTCGTACGCCTTGCGCGTGGACTCCAGCTCGGAGACCTCGCTGACCGGCACGTCCCACCACGCGGAACTCGGCGGGTTGGGCCCGGTCAGGTCGGTGACGACGTGCACCACCGTGGTGCGCTCCGCCTCCCTGGCCCGGACGAAGGCGTCCCGGAACTCCGCCACCGTCGTCGCCCGCAGCACGTCCGCGCCGAGGCTCGCCGCGTTCGCCGCCAGGTCCACCGGCAGCGGCCCGCCGTCGAGTTCGCCGGTGTCGGGGTTGCGCCCCGCGTACCGGGTGCCGAAGCGCTGCGAGCCCAGCGACTCCGACAGCGCGCCGATGGACGCGAAGCCGCCGTTGTCGACGAGGACGACGGTCAGCTTCAGCCCTTCGGAGACGGCCGTGACGATCTCCTGGGAGAGCATCAGGTACGAGCCGTCGCCGACGAGGACGACGACCTCGCGGTCGGGGGCGGCGAGCTTCACGCCGAGTCCGGCGGCGATCTCGTAGCCCATGGTGGAGTAGGCGTATTCGACGTGGTACGCCTTCGGGTCCCGGGCCCGCCAGAGGGCCTGGAGGTCGCCGGGCATGGAACCGGCGGCGTTGATGACGACGTCGCTGTCGCCGGCCAGGTCGTTGACGGCGCCGAGGATCTCTGTCTGCGCGGGCGGCGGGCCGTGGCCGCACTCGGGGTGGTAGACGGCGTCGGTGGTGCGGCGCCAGGCGTCGGCGAGTTCGGCTGCGCGCGCCCGGTGGGCGTCGTCGGCCTGCCAGTCGGCGAGTTCGGCGTCGAGCGCTTCGATACCCGCGCGGGCGTCCGCGACCAGCGGCTCGGCGGCGTGCTTGACGGCGTCGAGGCGGGCGACGTTGAGGTTGACGAACGCCACGTCGGGGCGGGCGAAGACGGTGCGGCTCGCGGTGGTGAAGTCGCTGTAGCGGGTGCCGACGCCGAGGACCACGTCGGCCTCGGCGGCCAGCGCGTTGGCGGCGGCGGTGCCGGTGGAGCCGAGCGCGCCGACGGCCGAGGGGTGGTCCCAGGGCACGGCGCCCTTGCCCGCGTGGGTGTCGGCGACGGGGATGCCGGTGCGCAGGGCGAAGGCCCGCAGTTCCTCCCACGCCTCGGAGTACACCGCGCCGCCGCCGGCGACCAGCAGCGGCCGGCGGGCGCCGCGGAGCAGCGCGACGGCGCGGGCCAGCGCCGCGGGTTCGGGTGCGGGGCGGGGCACGTGCCAGACGCGGCGGCGCAGGAACGCCACGGGCCAGTCGTACGCCTCGGCCTGCACGTCCTGCGGCAGCGCGAGGGTGACGGCGCCGGTCTCGGCGGGGTCGGTGAGCACCCGCATCGCGGCGAGCGCGGCGGGGATGAGCTGCTCGGGGCGTTCGACGCGGTCGAAGTAGGCGGAGACGGGCCGGAGCGCGTCGTTGACGGTGATGTCGCCGTTGCGGGGGTCTTCGAGCTGCTGGAGCACCGGGTCGGCGGCGCGGGTGGCGAAGACGTCGCCGGGGAGGAGGAGGACCGGCAGCCGGTTGGTGGTGGCGAGGGCGGCGCCGGTGACCATGTTGGTGGCGCCGGGGCCGATGGAGGAGGTGCAGGCGTAGGTCTGGAGGCGGTTGGCCATCTTGGCGTAGGCGGTGGCGGAGTGGACCATGGCCTGCTCGTTGCGGGCGAGGTGGTACGGGAGGTCCGCTTCGCCGGTACGGGCGGCCTGGAGCAGCGCCTGGCCGACGCCGGCGACGTTGCCGTGGCCGAAGATGCCCCACATACCGGGGATGAGGCGGTGTTCGGCGCCGTCGCGTTCGCTGTACTGGACGGCCAGGAAGCGCACCAGTGCCTGGGCGGTGGTGAGCCTGACGGTCCCGCCGTCCCCGGTGCCCGTCGCCCCGGTGCTCGTCACGTCGCTGGTCACGTGGCTCGTCGCGTCGCTCATCGCGTCCCTCCTCCGAACGGCAGCCTCGGGTCGGTGTCCTGGTCGTCCCAGGTGCTGCGGATCCAGCCGTGTGCCGGGTCGTCGCAGATGAGCCAGGCCCGTTCGGCACCGGGTCCGGCCATGACGTTCAGGTAGTAGAGGTCGTAGCCGGGTACGGCCATGGAGGGGCCGTGCCAGCCGTGCGGGATGAGCACGGTGTCGCCGGTGCGCACCTCGGCGAGCACGTCCAGGGGCCGGTCAGCGGTGCCGTAGACGCGCTGGTACGCCATGCCGGGGCCGCCTCCGGGGCCTTCGGCGACCTCGAAGTAGTAGATCTCCTCCAGCTCGCTCTCCTCGCCGGGGCGGGCCTCGTCGTGCTTGTGCGGCGGGTAGGAGGACCAGTTGCCGCCGGGGGTGAGGACTTCGCAGACCAGGAGCCGGTCGGCGTCGAAGGTCTGGGGGAGGCAGTAGTTGTGCACTTCGCGGCTGCAGGTGCCGGCGCCGCGGAGTTCGACGGGTACGCCGGCGGCGGGCCCGTAGCGTACGGGCAGGCGCCGTTCGCAGCGGGCGGAGGGCAGCGCGAAGCGGCCGCCGCCGGGGCTGGTGATGCGGACGTCGGTGTCGCGGGGGACGTAGGCGAAGTCCGTGGGCTCGCCGAAGACGCCGGGGCGGCCGGTGAGTTCGAGGCGCTGACCGTCGGCTTCGACGGTGCAGCCGCCGGCGAGGGGCAGCACGAGGTGCTCGGCGTCGCCGGTGGCGAGGGTGTGGCTCCCGCCGGGGGCGAGTTCGAGGATGCGCAGGCCGGAGTAGCCCCAGCCGGCGTTCCCCGGGGTGATGTCGGTGCGGTACGGGCCGGAGGCGGCGGCGCCGCCGGGCACGTACAGCTTGCCGTCGGTGCCGTCGGTGCCGTCGGTGCCGTTGGTGCCGTTGGTGTCGTTGGTGTCGTTCACAGCAGGCTCACCGCCCGGTCGACGGCCCCGCTGACGTCGCCGTCGGCGGGGTAGAGCAGCGAGCGGCCCACGACGAGCCCTTGCACGCCGGGCAGCCGCAGTGCGCCGCGCCAGGCGTCGAAGACGGCGCGCTGGCTGTCGGCGCCGCCGGCGTCACCGCCGAGGAGCAGCACGGGCAGGGTGGTGGCGGCCACGACGCGCTCCATGTCGGGGACGACGGGCAGCTTGAGCCAGGTGTACGCGCTGCGCCGGCCGAGCCCGGAGGCGATGGAGACGGACTTGACGACGGCGTCGGGGGTGAGGTCGTTGCGTACGCGGCCGTCGTGCCAGCGGGAGAGGAAGGGTTCGACCATGGCGATGAGGCGCCGGTCGGCGAGGGCGTCGACGGCGCGGGCGCTGGATTCCAGGGTGGCGGCGGTGGCGGGGTCGTCGAGGGCGATGCGGGTGAGCATCTTGCCGCCGTCGAAGCCCATGGCGTCGATGGTCTCCGCGTCGTAGCCGGTGAAGCGGTCGTCTATCTCGAAGGCGGAGCCGGCGAGGCCGCCGCGGTTCATGGAGCCGAAGACGGATTTGCCGTCGAGGACGCCGAGGAGGAGGAGGTCTTCGAGGATGTCGGCGGTGGCGAGGACGCCGGTGACGCCGGGGCGTTCCAGGGCCAGGCAGAGCCGTTCGAGGAGGAGTCCGCGGTCTGCCATGGCGTGGGCGTCGCCGCCGACGGCGTTGGCGCCGCGGGCGGGGTGGTCGGCGGCGATGATCATGGCCCGGCCCGGGTCGCCGTCGCCGAGGGGCGAGGTCGCGGGGCGGCGGGCGGCTGCCGCGGCGGCGATGGCTCCGGGGTTGTGGACGCGGGTGGCGGTGAGGTCGCCGGTCTTGTCAACGGTCATGCCTGGGTCTCCGGGGAGTGGGCGCGTGCGCGGGTGGGTGCGGTCGTGTCTGCGGTGCGGACTTCGATCGTCGCACTGCTCGACCTCGTACGCCGCGTACGCTGCGTGCGCGTGCTGTCACTGGGGCGGCCTACCCTTGGGCGGGTGCGTGGGGGAGGTGCGCGGCGTGGGGGGCGTGGGGGTGGGGTCACGCCTGGTTCTCCGCCGCGCGCAGCCTGGCCTCCACCTGTGCCGCCGTGGGCATCGCGTCGGAGCACGCGAGTTCGCCCGCCACATGGGCTCCGGCGGCGTTGGCGAAGGCGATGGTGCGGTCCAGTTGCCAGCCTTCCAGCATGCCGTGGACGAGGGCGCCGCCGAAGGCGTCGCCGGCGCCGAGGCCGTTGACGACCTCGACGGGCACGGGGGGTACTTCCGCTTCGGCGCCGTCGCGGTGGACGGCGAGGACACCGCGGGGGCCCTGTTTGACGACGGCGAGTTCGACGCCCGTCGCCAGCAGGGCCCGCGCGGCGGCGCGCGGTTCCCGCTCCCCCGTCGCGACCGCGCACTCCTCCAGGTTGCCGACGGCGACCGTGGCATGGGCCAGCGCCCGCTGGTACAGCCCGCGGGCGAGTCCGTCGGCGGACGCGCCCGCGCCCTCGGGCCAGAACATCGGGCGCCAGTCGAGGTCGAAGACGGTGTGTGCCGCGCGGCCCCGGGCTTCGAGGGCCGCGAGTGTCGCGGTCCTGGAGGGTTCTTCGCTGAGTCCGGTGCCGGTCATCCAGAACACCCGGGCGGCGCGTACGGCGTCCATGTCCAGTTCGCCGGCCGTCAGGTCCAGGTCGGGTGCCTTGGGGTAGCGGTAGAAGTAGAGGGGGAAGTCGTCCGGCGGGAAGATCTCGCAGAACGTGACGGGTGTGGGCAGTGCCGGTGAGGTGCCCACGAAGTCGGTGCCGACCCCGTATCCGCGCAGCGCGTCGCGGATGAAGGTGCCGAAGGGGTCGGCGCCCGTCTTCGTGATCACCGCCGCGCCGTGCCCGTAGCGGGCGGCGGCGACGGCGACGTTGGTGGCGCTTCCGCCGAGGTATTTGCCGAAGGTGCTGACCTCGGCGAGGCTGACGCCGGTCTGGAGCGGATAGATGTCCACTCCGACGCGCCCCATGGTCACCACGTCGTACGGCTTCGGCTTCGGCACTGCCACTCCCAACTCTCTTACTCCTTCACTGCTCCGGTGAGCATTCCCTCGATGAACCGCCGCTGCAGCGCTATGTAGACGACCACGACGGGCAGTGCGATGAGCACGGCCGCGGCGGCGAGCAGCGAGGTGTCGGAGGTCTGCTGTCCCTGGAAGAAGGCCAGTCCCAGCGGTACGGTGCGCAGTCCTTCTTCACTGATCATGACCAGCGCCATGAGGAACTCGTTCCAGGTCCACATGAAGGTGATGACGATCATGGTGGTGATCGCCGGCCGCCCCATGGGGACGAGGACCCGCCACAGCGTGGTGAAGCTGTTCGCGCCGTCGACGCGGGCGG
Source organism: Streptomyces sp. NPDC004134 (assembly GCF_042874195.1). Lineage (NCBI taxonomy): Bacteria > Bacillati > Actinomycetota > Actinomycetes > Kitasatosporales > Streptomycetaceae > Streptomyces > Streptomyces sp. NPDC004134. The sequence continues at coordinate 111,895 of NZ_JBIAMS010000027.1, forward strand.
CCTCCACCACGGATTGTGCGCTGTTGCGGAAGTAGGTCCGCATCCAGAACACGCCGAACGCGAGGGACTGCGCGGTCTGCGGCAGGATCAGCGCCCAGTACGTGTCGGTGATCTCGTAGTGCCGCAGGTCGAAGTAGAGCGGTACGACCAGCGCTTCCTGCGGCAGCGTGAGGCCGATGACGAACACGTAGAAAAGGATGTTGGAGCCGGGGAAGCGCATCACGCCGAAGGCGTACGCGGCCAGGATCGACAGCACGGTCGCGACGGTGACCACGACCACGGCCACCAGGATCGAGTTCCCGAGGTAGGTGCCGAAGTTGCCCTGGCTCCAGGCGTCGGAGAAGTTGCTCCAGCTCAGGCCGCCTTCGGGCAGCGAGAAGCCGGTGTTGAGCGAGCCCTTCTCGCCGAACGCGGTCGACAGGATGCCGATGACGGGCGTCAGGGAGATGACGGCGAAGATCGACAGGATGCCGTAGGTGAAGGTGCGTTCGATCTTGGTGCTCATGAGCGCCGCCCTTCGACGAGCCGGGAGACCGTGACGGTCAGGGTGAAGATCAGCACGGTGAGCGCGACGCCCACGGCCGCGGCGGAACCGACCTGGTTCAGCTCGAAGGCGCGGTGGTAGACCTCGTACGCCGGCACGGACGTGGCCTCGCCGGGCCCGCCGCTCGTCATGACGTAGATGAGGTCGAAGTTGCGCAGTCCGGCGACGATCGTCAGGGTCAGCGCGACGGCTATCTCGGCGCGCAGCGCCGGCAGCGTGACGGCGAAGAACTCGCGGAACGCGCCCGCGCCGTCCAGCCGTGCGGCCTCGTACAGCTCCTTCGGGATGCGCTGGGCACCGGCGAGGAAGAGGACGAGACACAGACCGGTCATGACCCAGGTGCCGACGATGCCGACGGCGGGCAGCGCCCAGTCGTAGTCGCCGAGCCAGGGCCGGGCCAGGGAGTCCAGGCCCACGGCGCGCAGCACGTCGTTGAGGAGCCCGTCGGGCGCGAGAATGGACTGCCACGCGACGCCGACGACGACCATCGCCAGCACCTGCGGCAGGAACAGCACGGTGCGGAAGAACGTCATGCCCCGCACCCGTATTCGCGACATGGCTGCCGCGAGCAGCAGGCCGATGCAGACGGGGAGCGCCGAGTAGAAGATCAGCAGTATGAGTGCGTGCCCGAAGGGGGCGCGCAGTGACGGGTCGGTGAATATGTCGGAGTAATTGGAGAACCCGGCGGAGGTGGCCCGGGTGAGGCCGTCCCAGTGCAGGAACGACAGCCACACGGACTGCCCGAAGGGGACGAGCAGGAACAGCGCGTAGATGACGAGCGCGGGCAGGACGTACAGGTATCCGACCGCGCGTGGTTCGCCCGGTGCGCGGCGGCCGTAGCCGGCGGTGAGGGACTTCATCACGACCCCGCAGGCTCGGAGCCGGCGCCGTCGCCGCGCTGCTTCTCCATGAACGGCCCGTAGTCGTCCTGCAGCTTCTTCGCGAAGCCGTCGGGCGAGGTCTTGCCGGCGATGAGGTCCTGGAGTCCGGCGGAGATGGTGTCGTAGAACGTCGGCGTCGAGTAGTCCAGGTACGGGACGAGGGCGTCGTCGGCGTTCAGCCGCTTCCAGGCGGCGATCATCTGGCCGTCGGGGCTGTCGGGGTCGACTTCGTCGGCCGCCTTGCCGGGTACGGCCGGCAGGACCCCGTTCTCCGTCATGACGTCGGCAGCGTGCTCGTTGGTGATGAAGTCGAGGTACGCCGCGGCGACGTCGGGGTGCGCGGACTTGGAGGTGACGGACCACGAGAGGCCCTGGCCGCCGGTGGTGGTCGGGTTGCCGCCCTCGGTGGCGGGCGGCGGGGCCATGACGCCGAGGTTGTCGCCCATGGGCTTCTTCAGGTCGGCCTGCAGCCAGGTGCCGGCGATGAGGTACCCGCCGTCGCCGCCGGCGAACTGCTTGTAGGAGTCGTCGTAGCCGCGGCCGTTGGCGTCCTTGGGCAGGTAGCCCTTGTCGATCCAGTCGGTGAGCTCGGCCGCGGCGTCCTTCGTGTACGCGTTGTCGAACCCGTCGCCGCGGCCGAGGACGGTGTCGCGCGCCTCGGCGGCGCCGTGCTGGTCCTGGAGCACGCCGAAGTTGTGGATGGCGGGCCACTGGTCGAGGTTGCCGAACTGGATGGGCAGCTCGCCCTTCTCCTTGAGGGTGGCGAGGCTGTCCGTGAACTCCTTCCAGGTCTTCGGCGGCTCGATGCCCGCGTCGGCCAGCTTCTCCTTGTTGTAGTAGACCCCGATGAACTCGCCGGTCTGGGAGATGCCGTAGAGGCGGCCGGTGCCGAACTGCTTGCCGTCGGCGGAGACCCGGTTGAGGTTGAGCAGGGTGTTGGGGTAGCGCGTGTTCCAGTCGTAGACGCCCGCGTAGTTGTCGAGCGGCATGAGCAGCCCGGCCTTCACGAACGCGACCATGTCGGGGTAGCCCTGGTTGGCCTGGACGATGTCGGGCGGCTTGTTGCCCGACAGGGCGAGCTTCAGCGTCGTCTTGAGGTCGTCGAAGCTCCGGGAGACCCGCTTGATCTTGACGTTCGGGTACTTCTCCTGGAACTCCTTGTTGAGCTGCTCCAGCTCGGCGTTGGTGCCGCCGCGGACCTCCTGGTCCCACACGGTCAGCGTCACGTTCCCCGCCTTCGCCGGGTCCGGTACGCCGCCCGTGCCGCCGGCGCCCCCGCCATCGACGGCGCCGGAGCCGTCGGTGCCGGGCACGCAGCCGGCGGCTATGACGGCAAGTCCCGCGGCGAGCGCGGCGGGCACGAGTGCCTTGGTCCGCCTTCTACCGCCGCCCTTGTTGCGCAATCCCATCAGAACTCCTTCGTTCTACTCGTCCCGGAAGCCGATGGTCGGGATGGCCCGCCGGCGCGGCCGCTGCCGCACCAGGGCCGGGACCAGGCCGTCCAGGAAGTCGTACCGCCGGGCCACCTCGGCGGCGTCCGCGTTGCCGGCCTTGGCACCGGCGGCGGCCTCGATCCACCACGCGGCCACCTCCGTCCAGTCCGGCGCGGACAGCGAGCCGCCGAAGTGCTGTACGGACAGCGCGGCGGTGAGGTTGGCGAAGGCGAGCCGGTCGGCGAGCGGCCAGCCCGCCAGTGTTCCGGTCATGAAGCCGGCGACGAACACGTCGCCGGCCCCGGTGGGGTCGAGGGCGTCCACGAGCAGGCCGGGGACGTCGGCGGTCTCGCCGGTGACGCCGTCGACGGCGACGGCGCCGTCGGGGCCCTTGGTCACCACGGCGATGGGCACCAGCTCCGCGAGGGCGCGTACCGCCTGCTCCGGGGAGTCGGTGCGGGTGTACTGCATCGCCTCGGCGGCGTTGGGCAGGAAGGCGTGGCTGTAGCGCAGCCCGGTCAGCGCGTTGAGGTCCCAGCGGCCGGACTCGTCCCAGCCGACGTCGGAGAAGACGCGGGAGCCCTGCTCGTGCGCCTGCCGAACCCACTCCTCGTCCCGGCCCGGCTCCAGCGACGCCATCACGGAGCGGGCGCGCGGGAGCGTGGCGCAGACGGGAGGCGGCGCGGGGTGCTCGTGCGTCACCATGGTGCGCTCGCCCTCGTACGCCATGGAGACCGTGACCGGCGAGTGCCAGCCGGCCAGCCGCCGCGACGGGCTGAGGTCGACGCCTTCGCTCTCCGACAGGCTCTCCCAGCAGTAGTCGCCGTAGAGGTCGGTGCCGAAGCTCGCGCTGAGCGTCGTGCGCAGCCCGAGGCGGGCGAGCGCGGTGGCCATGTTCGCGATACCGCCCGGGCTGGAGCCCATGCCGCGGGCCCAGTTCTCGCTGCCGCGCACGGGCGCGCCTTCGAGGCCGGTGAAGACGATGTCCATGAACACGGTGCCGGTGAGGAGAACGTCGTGCTCAGGATCGCCGGGAGCGCGTGTGCCCGCCAGCGGGTCGATCGCTGTGCGGACCGCCGAGGGTGTGCTCAACGGCGTGTCCTTCCTGCTCGTGGTTCACATTGAGCGACACCTTGCACCGCCGCGACGGAATTTGCAAGAGGTCACTCACACTCGCGCAAACTCGCTCACGTGGAGTACATTGCGGTCCATGCTGCGAGAGACGCGCCACGAGAAGCTGCTCAGCATCCTCGGTGACGAGGGCGTGCTGCCCGTCCGGGACATCGCCAAGCGGCTCGGCGTCAGCGAGGCCACGGCCCGCCGCGACCTCACGGAACTCGGCCGCGCCGGCCGCCTCACCCGGGTCTACGGCGGCGCCGTGGCGGCCCGCGCGGACGACGAGAGACCCTTCGCCGAGGTCGCGGACGACGACCCCGGCGGCCGGGAGTCGGTCGCCACCCGCGCCGCCGAGCTGATCGAGGACGGCGACGTGGTGCTGCTCGACATCGGCACCACCACGCTGGCCCTGGCCCAGCGGCTGCGCGGCCGCCCTGTGACGATCGTCACCAGCAATCTCGCGGTCTACGAGGAACTGCGCGACGACCACGCGGTGACCCTGATACTGCTCGGCGGCGAGGTCCGGCGGAACTACCGCTCGGTCGTCGGCGTACTCACGGAGTCCAATCTCCGTGAGCTCTACGTCGGCCGGCTCTTCCTCGGCGCCAGCGGGATCCTCCCCGACGGCAGCGTGCTGGACAGCACCCACGTCGAGGTCCCCGTCAAGCGCGCCATGATCAAGGCGTCCCGGCAGGTGGTGCTGCTCGCCAGTGCGGGCAAGTTCCCCGGCGACTCGGGGCTCGTCCGCATCTGCGGCCCCGAGGACGTGCACATGCTCATCACGAACACGTCATCGGACCCGGTGACCCTCGCCGCCTTCGGCGAGGCCGGTGTGGAGGTAATCACGGTATGAGGCTGACAGTGCTGGGCGGCGGCGGGTTCCGCGTGCCGCTGGTGTTCCGGGCCCTGCTCGAAGACAGCGGCGACGAGTCGGGGCGGTGCACCGAGCTCGTTCTGTACGACACGGAGCCGCGGCGCCTGGAAGCCATCGGCGCCGTCCTCGCGCAGCACGCGGCGGACGGGGAGGCCAGAGGCGCCCGGCCGCCGGCGGTCCGTACCACCACCGACCTCGACGACGCCCTGCGCGACACGGACTTCGTCTTCTCCGCCATCCGCGCCGGCGGCCTCGAAGGCCGCAGCCGCGACGAACGCGCCTCGCTGACCGAGGGGTTGCTCGGCCAGGAGACCGTCGGCGCCGGCGGCGTCCTGTACGGGCTGCGCTCCGTACCCGCCGCCATGCACATCGCCGAGCGGGTCGCGGCCGTCGCCCCGAACGCGTGGGTCATCAACTTCACCAACCCCGCGGGCATGGTCACCGAGGCCATGCAGCGCCTCCTCGGCGACCGCGTCATCGGCATCTGCGACTCCCCCGTCGGCATGGCCCGCCGCGCCGCCCGCGCGCTGGGCGTCGACCCGGAGCGCACCGAGCTCGACTACGTGGGCCTCAACCACCTCGGCTGGCTGCGCCGCATCCTCGTGGACGGCGAGGACCGGCTCCCGGAGCTGCTCGCCGACCGGGCGACGCTGGAGTCCTTCGAGGAGGGCAAGCTCTTCGGCGCCGAGTGGCTGCAGGCGCTGGGCTCGCTGCCCAACGAGTACCTGCACTACTACTACTTCAACCGCGAGGCCATCGCCGCCCTGCGCGACGCGCCCGCGACCCGCGGTGAGTTCCTGCGCGAGCAGCAGGCGGCGTTCTACGCCGCGGCGGCCGCCGACCCGGGCGAGGCGGCGGCGGTGTGGGAGCGTACGCGCAAGGAGCGCGAGGCGACGTACATGGCGGAGAGCCGGGAGAGCACCGGCGGCTGGCAGCGCGACACGTGCGACCTGGACGGCGGCGGCTACGACCGGGTGGCGCTGGCCCTGATGCGCGCCATCTCCCGCGACGAGCACGCCACCCTGATCCTCAACGTCCCCAACCGCGGCACGATCCCGGGCCTGGACGCGGAGGCGGTCATCGAGGTCCCGTGCCGCGTGGACGCCCAGGGCGCCCACCCGATCCCGACGCGCCCGGCGGCGGCGGACCAGTTGGGCCTGATGCTGACGCTGAAGGACGTGGAGCGCTCCACGATCGCGGCGGCGGACACGGGCAGCCGCGCGAGGGCCCTCCGGGCGGTGGCGCTCCACCCGCTGGTCGACTCGGTGAACGCGGCCGACCGCATCCTGACGTCCCGCGGTATCTGACACCGACGCCGGCCCGAGGGGGGCGGCCGGGGGCCCGAGGGGGGCGGCCCGGGACGGGGGCGCCGGTCGGCGGGACCGGCGCCCCTCGGCGTCCAGGCGGCGAGGGCCGGCCGCTCGTCTCACTCCATGCGCTGCGCAGCAGCGCCCGGCGCTGGGCAGCAGCGCCCGCTCCGCTCCCGTACGAGAGCGGCATCGACCTCGACGTCGCCTACTCGACGCGCCGCCGGGCCGGCCGCCGACGCGCGTCCCGCACGAGTGGCACCCCTCAGGGGCGGCAGACCCTCGTGACCAGGACCTCCCAGCCCTCCGCCAGCGCCCGGAGATAGCGCCTGGCCTCCCCCTCCTCCTGCGCGGGCGTCGCGAGGTAGAGCAGCACCGGGCCCTCCAGGGCCGCGGCCACTTGCAGGGTCAGGGCGTCGAGGTGGTCCGCGGCCACGCCTGACTGCTCCAGCAGCAGGCGGACGTGCATCCGCGTCAGTCCCGGAAACGCCACCGGCACCGGCCGGTTCCGGCCCAGTGCCGCGCGCGCCACCGCGTGGTGGTCGAGCAGGAACGTGATGCGCCCCTGGCCGTACGCGATCAGCCGGTCCACCGGGTCCGCCCCCGGGCCCAGCGGCGGCGGGCCGGAGAGGACGCGCTGCTGGAAGCCGCGTTCCTCCTCGTCCAGGAGCGCGACGAAGATCCCCGCCCGCGTACGGAAGCGCCGGTAGACCGTGCCCTTCCCCACTCCTGCCTGCTCCGCGAGGCCGTCCATCGTCACGTTCTCGGCGCCCGTCTCGGCGATCATCCGGCGGGCCGTATCCAGCAGCAGCCTGCGGTTTCGTGCCGCGTCCGCGCGCTCCGCGCGGGGTCGCTCCAGGGGAATCAGCTCACCGTCCACGGTCGCCACCGTATCGTCAGGAATTTAAACGGGGTAAAGTCCGCTTATGCTGGATCGTGAGTCCGGCGCATCACGCGCAACCCCCTGCATACGGAGACGAACCCCTATGAAGCTCTTCCGCATCGACGCCAGCATCCTCCCCGGCGCCTCCGCCTCGGCCGAGATAGCCGACACCGTCCAGGCGGAGTGGGCCCGGACGCACACCGACGCCGCCGTGGAGCGCCGCCACCTCGGCACCGCCCCGCTCCCCGCCGACGCCTGGGCACTGGCCACCACCGCCGGCTTCACCCCCGCCCCGGAGCGCACCCCCGCGCAGCTCCGGGCCATGGAACTGGCCGCCGAACTCGCCGCGGAACTGGACGGCGCCGACGCCGTCCTGCTCGCCGTCCCGCTCTACAACTACGGCGTCTCCCAGCACTTCAAAGCCTGGGCCGACCTCGTCATCAACGCCGCCGGGGCCGCCACTCCCGTACTCAAGGAGAAGCCCACCGTGCTCGTCACCAGCAAGGGCGGCGGCTACCAGCCGGGCGCGCCCCGGGCGGGCTGGGACCACTCGACCCCGTACCTCCGGCGGGTCCTGGTCGACATGTGGCAGGCCGATCTCACCGTGATCGAGCGCGAGTTGACGCTGGCGGCCACCACCCCCGGCATGGAGGCGCTGCGCGAGGAGGCCGCGCGGGAGCACGAGGAGGCGCTCCGGGCCGCGCGGGGCGCGGGGCAGGTCCTGGCGGACGCGGCGGCGCGGGTGTGAGGAGGGCGGCGGCCCGCGGGCGGGGCCGGTTCCGCGTACGGAGCGGGTGCCCGGCGGCGTACCGTACGGACCCGCGCGCGGCCCCCCGCGCCCCCCGCGCGTACGTACGGCACGGCCCCGTACGTACGCCCCACCCGCACCGCCCGCCCCGCCGCCGTAGCCCGTTACGGTCATCTGCCCGGCCACGCGGCGGGGCGGCCTCCCGCGCACCTCCCGGCGATCACACAATCCCTTCGTCTTCACTCCACCCGCTCCACCGCCGAAGGGGATCCGCGTGCCGTACGTGAGTCGCAGGACCGCCGTCATCGCCACGACCTGGCTCGCCGCCGCCGTCGTCCTCGGGCCCACCGCCGGGTCCGCCGCCTCCGCGGCCGAGGAGGACTGCTTCGACCGCCGCACCGAGCCGTACACCTCGGTCGTCGACGGGCACCTGCACTTCCGGCCCTTCGGGGGCGAGGCCGTCCCGTTCCGCGAGGTCGTCGACTACCTCAAGCGCACCGGCGTCAAGCACGCCGGGGTCTTCGGCATCGGGCAGAAGCTCCCGGTGGACTCCCCCTGCACGTACTACCTGGACTGCCCGGGCACGCCCGTGCTCCCCAGCATCAAGAACGACTTCGTCAACGCCGAGAACGTCGTGGAGCACAAGCAGGAGGACGTCGACCTGGCCCTGTCCATGACGTACCCGGACCTCGCCCACCCCGAGACCGTGATGGGCGGGATGCGGGAGCTCGACAAGGAGTTCCCGGGGATGTTCCAGTGGATGGGCGAGGTCAACCTCATCAAGCAGGCCCTCCTGCCCAACAAGCACGAGCCCGCGGACGAGGCGGACATCAGCGGGTGGGCGCCGTTCATGGACGAGCTGCGCCGGCGCGACATGCCGATCACCATCCACTCCGACCTCGGCAACGACCAGGATCCGACGCGGTATCTGCACCTGATGGAGCGCGTGCTGCGGCTCTATCCGCACAACAAGATCGTCTGGGCGCACATGGGGCTCTCCAAGGAGCTGCCGAACATGGACCCGGACGAGCACATCGGCATCATGAAGCGGCTCCTGGAGCGCCACCCGAACCTCACGCTCGACCTGAGCTGGCGGGTGCTGGAGGACATGTACTTCGGCAAGCCGGGAGTGCGGGCGAAGTACGCGGCGCTGTTCGACGCGTATCCGGAGCAGGCGATCCCGGGGACGGACTTCGTCGCGTCGCGGGACAAGAGCTTCGGGGTCTACAAGGAGGAGCTGGAGGTGACCAGCCGGATCAACAAGGCGATGGGGGACGAGGCGTTCCGGCGGATCGCGCTCGGGCAGAACTACTTCGACCTGCTGGGGATCAAGGAGCGGGCGCCGGAGATCTGCGAGGCGTAGCGCCTGCGGGTGGGCCGGACGTGCGGGAAGGCTGACGCACTCCGCCCGCGTCCGCCCGCCGTCCGGCCGTGGCGCGCCGCGGCCGGACGGCGGGCAGGGGTCCGCGAGTACGTACCGTCAGCAGTTGACCCAGCGGTGGGACGACACGGAGTTGTCGGCGCCCAGCCCGTCGAAGTCGGACCACCAGTCGCCGCGCTTGAGGCAGCCGATGGCAGACCCGGCGCCGTTGCCGTTGTAGAAGCCCGAGTAGAACCTCACGTCGTCGTTACCGCCGCTCCAGCCCAGGTTCGCCGCGGAACTCGTGTCGTTGTTGTCGCTCCCCGTGCAGGCGCCGCCGCGCCTGTAGTCACTGTCGTTGTCGTAGTCCTTGCACATGGCCGAGCCCGCGCAGTTGCGGCGGTCGTACATGTTGACCGTGCCGGTGTTCCCGTAACGCTCCACGGTGGCCGCACACTTCAGATCCTGCGCGGAGACGTCGCGGACCTCGGTGCCCGCGGTCGCCCGGGCCGTGGTCTCCGCGGAGTCCGCGGCGGCGGTGGTGGCCGGGACGAGGGCCCCGGCGGAGGCGAGGGCGGCCGCGGCGGCCAGGGCGAGCTTGTACGTGCGCATGGGTGATCTCACTTTCCTCGGTTGGATGTGCTGGTACGTGGTCGGGGAGCTCAGCGCGGCGGCAGTTCCCGGGCCCGGGCGTGTTCCAGTGCCAGGAGCCGCATCCGGTCGCGACCCTCGATCTCCGCGGCGTACTGCGCGCGGTCGGGCCGCGCGAGCCGGCGGGTCAGGCGGTCGACGGTCGCCGAGAGCGGCGTACTACGCGCGCACTCGGCTTCAGCCGTCGCGAGTCCGACCTCGACGGCGTGGGCCTCGCCAGGGCTCGCGCCCTTCGTGAGCGCGGGCAGGCGGCGCTGGATGTCGTCGGGGCTCGCGTAGGGGTGGCCGCGGCCGGTCATGCAGGCGGCCCACTTGCCGACGGCGGCGCGGTACTCGGGGGCGCGGTGCAGTTCGGCGGTGCGGTCGGGGAGATTGGAGGCGACCTTGTCGACGCGGAACCATTCGCGCAGGTCGCCGTAGAGCGCGCGGTCCGCATCCGCGAGGCAGCCGGTGCGGGACCTGCGGATGTCTATGCCGGTCGGAACGGTGACCTCGATGGCCGTGGCGGGGTCGCCGTAGAGGGCGGTGCCGTAGGCGTGCTGGCGGTCAGGGGAGAGGGTGCGGAGGTACGCGGCGTTGGGGTTGTCCTTCCGCTCGCGTGCGGCCCGCCGGTCGAGCGCGCCGCCGTAGCCGTACGCGCGCGCCCACGCGGGGTCGTCCACGACGTACGGGAAGTCGCGCCGTTCGTCGGCGGTGACGGGGGCGGCGGGGTGGTACTCGAAGCCGGCGCGGTCCATGCACCGGTCGACGAGGGCCTCCTGGGCCTGGTCGAGGAGGGCGAGTTCGCCGAGGGTGGCGGGACGGGGCGGTTTCGCGGCGGGGTCGCCGCCCTGGGCGCCGCCGGCGGCACCGCAGGCGGTGGCGGCGGCGAGGAAGAGGGCGCAGAGGCCGACTCTGAACGCCGTCGTGTACGCGGCGGTGCCCCTTGTCCCGTACGCAGGCATGCGCATGTACGCCCCCGTTCCCCCGTGGTGCCGGTCGCCCGGCCGTGCTGGTCGTGCCTGGCCGAGGACCCGGCGCCGCCGCATGGTCGGTCCGAACGGGCGGCGCCGGGCTGTGGCAGGAGTCTGGAGGGAGGGGAGGAGGCGGGGGAAGGTGTTTCGGCGGTGCCCGAAGGAGGGGGGACTGCCCCGCAGGGTTCGGCGGAACGCACGCCGAGGGGCAAAGGTAGCCCCCGGGGAGCCGATTCGCCCCGGATCCGGGGGTGTTACCGCGAGTGACGACCAATTCCCTCCGCCCGAGACCGGGAGCGCGGGGGACGCCCCCGGGAACACGGGCACGCACATGGACGGGCGAAAGTCAGCCCCGCCGACCGTTTTACCCCGATTCAATGGGGCCACGACGACGGCTTCGTACCACCAACGCCCGCCGGGGATGACCGGGCAGCCGCCCGGAGGCCCAGAGCCCGCCAGGTACGCAGGAACGGGCGAAAGTCGCACCGCACGGACGTTTTGCCCCAGTCTCGGGGCCGGATTACCGCGAGTTCACCTCGGCGAGACACACGAAAGAAGAACGCCCACCCGTAGGCACACCTCGACGAGCAAAAGCCCCTCCCGAACGCCCGATTCACCCCGAATCAAGGGATATCCCCCGAGCCAAAACCGAACTTCGCCCCCCGGGAAGCGGCTTCCGGTGGGACGTGACGGGCCAGAAGGCCGCAACCCCGGACCACGGTCGAACCCCGCCCCCGGAGACATCGCCGAACGCACCCAACCGGCCCCCGAAAGCCGCCGACACGCGCCGGGAACGTCAGCGATCGGCGATAGCCGGCGCCCGGGGTCCGGCCCCCGCCCGCCGGGCCACATCCGCAACGGAGCGCAGCCGTCTCCGGCTTCCGCCCCCGCCCAACGGGGACTTCGGCGATCGGGCCCGGCCCGCCTCCGGCCTCCGCCCCCACGTCCGCAGAGGCAACGGCGATCAGGGCAGCCCCCGGCAAGCGGCAGCCCGCCCCACGTCCGCCGGGAACCCCAGCGATCGGGGAAGACCCGGCACCCAGCGGCCCGGCTTCCGTCCTCCATCGGGTACAGCGGCGATCAGGGCAGACCCACCGGCCGCCCGGCCTACGTCCGCCGAGAACCTCGGCGAACGGGGAACACCTGGCGCCCGGCGGCCCGCTGCCCCGTCCGCCGGGCACGGCATCCGTAGTCCCATTCGAGGGCGCCCGCTCCCTCCGGGCCACCCATAGCCGCCGGTCTTTCGGGCCGGAGTCCGGTGTCAAGGGTGGGGCGAAGCCCCATCGCGAAGC